>NZ_JBALOS010000042.1:13159-20400 GCF_036962765.1 Neobacillus drentensis | reverse complement strand
ATAAGCTTTAACATAGCCATTGTTTTAAAAAAATATTAGCACCAAATGATAAATTTGAGTGAATTTTCTCCAGCTAATGTGAAAGTTCAACATTTATTCACAAGTTTGTCCGATAAGATATTGTTATCGGTTTTATTTACCATTATCATAGTAACGACAGTAGAAACGTAATTGCGACTTGATAGTAATGGAAAACTGCCTTAACGTTTCTAAGTGATAAGGGGAGTGGGAGATGCAAACAAAAATGAAAGTCAGTACATTACTAGTGATCCTATCCCTGTTTCTATTTCTATTTCCGTCCATTTCTTCGGCGCACGCCTATATTAAAAAATCTACTCCATTAGAAAATGAAACAGTAGAAAAGGCGCCTGCCGAAGTAATGATAAGATTTGATGAAACCATACAACCAGCTTTTAACTCGATCAAGGTGTTTGATTCAAATGGAAAACGAGTGGATCAAAACGATGGGCGGATTGATCCAAAACAACCATCGATCCTAAAGAGCGGATTACAAAATAACCTCCCAAATGGATCCTACCGAATAAAATGGAAGGTAGTTTCAAGTGATGGGCATCCTGTTGAAGGTGTTATTCCTTTTCAAATTGGTGATGAAGGTGTAGGTTCAACATCTTTACATAAGGAAACAAGTGGATACATTCCAAAAGCAGACTTGATTGTCATTCGTTGGCTTCAATATATTAGTAATGCATGCTATGTTGGGCTGCTCTTTTTTTATATGGTAGTTATGCCAAAACGGATAAGGGAATTTGCGTCTATCGACAAAAAGTTTGGCAAACTGATAAGCGTAAGTTTAACACTGTTATTCCTTAGTATCCTGATAAATCTACCATTACAAGCCACGATTGAATCTGGATTCTCATGGAGTGAAGTGTTTAGCTTTCAATTATTTGAAAATATCTTAACCAATACGAGTTTTGGTCGAACTTGGCTCATCCAAATTGCTATCCTAATAACGCTTTTTCTACTTACTATTATCATGGGTATGTCAGAGAGATTGAAACGGATCATTTGGTGGATTTGCTTTTTACTAGGAAGCAGTTTGTTGTTGACAAAGGCAGTGACTAGTCATGCTGCATCACAAACAAATAACTTGATGTCGATTGCAATGGATTTTCTCCATTTATTTGCGGCATCGATTTGGATAGGCAGTTTAATTGGTTTTGTCGGAGTACTTTCAATACGGAATAACCCAAATAACAACCAAGATTATTTAACCATGATAAAAAGGTTCTCGAAATGGGGATGCATTCTCGTCCTGCTGTTAACCTTTACAGGAATATATGGCAGTCTTTTATATATTCCAAACCTTTCAGCCCTTGTCCAAACGAACTATGGACAGGTATTAATGTATAAAATTAGCTTGTTTGTGCTGATGATTCTGCTTGCAGCAGTGAATTTTTTGAAAGGAAAAAAGGGAACCGCTAAGGGACTTGGGGCAAGCTTAAAGGGTGAACTTTTGATTGGTCTGATGGTCTTAATTCTTTCTGTTGTGTTAACCAATCTACCAACAGCTATCCAATCGCCGGGACCATTTAAGGAAACCAAAATAGTAAATAAAGGTGTGCAAGTTACACTAAGAGCAACTCCCAATATCGTTGGAGTGAATTTATTTGAAGTCACGCTAAAAGATAAATCAGGTAAGCCTATCAAAGATATTGAACAATTACATTTAACTTTCACCATGCTTGAAATGGACATGGGAAAAGAAACGGTTAGTTTAACAAAAACGGCTGATGGCAAGTACACAGTGAAGGGTTTGCATTTCAGCATGGCTGGCGACTGGAACGTACATGTACATGCACTAACAAAAGCATTAGAAAGTATCGATTCTGACTTCAATGTTTTAGTAGGTAGTCAATAACAAATGAGGAGAGTTACCAATGAAAAAAATGATTAGCAGGATTTCAAAAATATTTATTCCAGCAGTAATCAGCTTATTTTTCTTTGCGAGCATGGCAAGTGCCCATGTTACAGTAATGCCAAAAACATCTTCAACAGGTGCATGGGAAACCTATACCTTAAAGGTGCCAGTTGAAAAAGATGTAGCTACCACGAAAGTAACGGTTAAAGCACCAGCAGGTGTAGAAATTATGTCCTACCAGCCTGTTCCGGGCTGGACGTATTCATCTGAAAAGGATGCGAGTGGGAAAGTAAAAACATTCACCTTTGAAGCGACCGGGGAAGGGATCCAAAGTGGACAATTTCAACAATTTGTATTTGTGGCAAAAAATCCGGAAAAGGCAGCAAAAGTTGCATGGGATGCCTTTCAATATTATAAGGATGGCAGTATTGTCGAATGGACTGGGGCGGAAGGGTCAGACTCGCCGCATTCTATTACCGATATTGTAACAGCTACCACTACTGATCACCATGGCAGCGAAAAGGCAGAACATAATGATAAGACTCAGACAAAAGAAACTGAAAAAACAAAGTCAGAAATGACAGAAAAGAAAGCAGAAACATCCAATTCTTTATCACTAGTTTTATCGGGATTAGCTGTGTTGCTTTCATTGGCTGCACTCATCATCGCGATTCGAAAAAAATAACCTAAAATAGAAGATGCCCCGTGCATCTTCTATTTTTTTGTCTGTGTTAAAGGTTATTGTTGATATTTTAGCCTGTTGATTGGAGCGGAAGGGGCGAGACTCCTACGGGAGTACGGGGCTTGGGAGACCCCACAGGCGCGAAGCGCCGAGGAGGCTCCCTGGACCGCCCGCGAACCGCACGCGCCTGGAGCGGAAATCAACACGCAAATATTATTTTATAAGCTATTCTTATCATAAGCCATTAAGATTTTGACATTTTCGTAGATACACAACGGATATAAAATAAGGAGGGCAGGCAAAAGGAGGGGTTTCTATGAAGAAAAATAATAAATTACCGTATTTATTTGGTTCAATGATTAGTAATTTTGGGGATGGGATTCAGCAAATCACGATCATGTGGTATATTTACCATTTGACAGGGGAAGCACTCTCCATTGGTTTTATGATTGCGATTTATTATCTGCCTAGTATTTTGTTAACACCATTTATTTCAGTGTATGTTGACCACCACGATTCGAAATCTATTGTTTTAACTACAGATTTCTTACGTTTCATTATCGTACTAACCATGTCAATGCTGATCTTTCTTAAGATTGAATCTAGGCTGATAGTTTATTTTCTACAATTCTTATTAGCTGTTTGTTATACAGTCTATAAACCAGCAGAACAATCCTTTATTAAGGTATCCTTCACTGACCAAGACATACCGTTTGTCATTTCTAAATCATCCTCACTAAATGAAGGGGCACTTATTGTAGGTTCAGCCATTTCTGGTGTTTTCTTAATTCAGTTTTCAATAGCGTTGAGTTTTTTAATAAATTCGTTAACCTTTCTTCTAGCCGCTGCTCTATATTATGTTGTTAAGCCATGTAATCGTAAACAGGTTAAACAGATGCAGATAAAATATGTTTTAGAACTCCGATTAGGTTGGGAATTTATTAAAAATAGGAGAGGACTGAAATATCTGTTATTCTTATCGATCTTAAACAGCATTAGTATTCAAATGACAACAACGATTATGGTACCACTCGCTAAACAGTTTAAAGGCGGAAGCGGCCTTTATTCCTTGTTTGATATTTCGTTCGCTGTAGGAGGGATCCTTGCTGGAGTGATGGTCACCTTCTTTTTGAAAAGATATAAACAAAAAACAATCATTATGACAATGACTGGAATGTGTGTAGCATCGATTTTCTTATATGTAAACAAATTTGAAACGTATGCCGTCCTGTTAATTTTCATGCTTGGATTGTTTACGATGTCCCACCTAATTATTACTCAAACACTCATACAACTTAATGCAACAAAAGAATATATAGGTCGAGTGGTTGGCCTTCGAACAATTCTAGCATCAATTGTTAAGATCACTTCTGCTCTAACAACAGGTATTCTCATATCTAAAGTGGGGGTATTTAATATATTCCTATTATTTGCCATCATTCTTCTCAGCTTTTGTACCTTAACAAATTTAAAAAAGGTCAATATCCCGACATTAACTTAAGAATTTTACAGAGTTAATCGATTATAGATTATCAACAGATAAAAGGGATATAGAATTGAATTCATGAGACTGATATAATTTATCATATGTTTTGAATAGTTGAAATTTTTCTTAGGATTGAGGGGATAAATATGAATCTTGTTGCTTCAGAAAAAGTAAAAAAAATGTCGGCAAGTATATTCCAAGAGGTAGCTAATCGCAAACATGAGGCCATTAAAGCGGGGAAAGATGTTATTGATTTAAGTGTTGGAAGTCCAGATTTTCCACCGCCTCCATTTGTTGTAGATACATTGATTGAGTGTGCCAGTGACTTAAGTAAATATGGCTATACTCTGACTGGGATACCTGAATTTAATGATGCAGTCAGTTATTTTTATAAGCAAAGATATACGGTTGATCTTAATCCAAGGTCCGAGGTATTGCAGTTGATGGGGTCACAAGATGGTCTAGCCCATTTGGCAACGGCACTCATTAATCCAGGTGACTATGTGTTGGTACCAGATCCCGGGTACCCAATTTATGAGGCAAGCGTAAACATCGCAGGTGGAGTTATCTATCCAATGCCGTTGTTAGCAGAAAACAAGTTTCAACCAATGCTGGATGAAATTCCGGTTGACATTTTAGAAAAAACGAAGTTGATGATTATCAGTTATCCTGGGAATCCGGTCACAGCTTTAGCGGATGAAGTTTTTTTTGAGAAGGTTGTGAACTTTGCTAAATGTCATGATATCTTGGTTGTTCATGATTTTGCGTATTCTGAGTTGATTTTCGATGGAAATCCACAAATTAGTTTCATGTCGGTCCCTGGTGCGAAGGAGGTCGGAATTGAATTTAATTCGCTTTCAAAAACCTTTAATATGGCAGGCTGCCGGATTGGTTATGTCGTTGGTAATGAACAAGCGATTAATATCTTAGCTTCATTTAAATCACATATTGATTATGGAGTCTTTTATCCGATTCAAAAAGCAGCAGTGAGGGCGTTAACTTCGGATTCCACCTTCCTTCAAACACAAGTAAAAGAATATGAGTACCGCCGCGATGTGTTGATTGCTGGACTTGAAAAAAGCGGTTGGCAAGTGGCAAAGTCTCCTGCAACCATGTTTGTCTGGGCAAGAATTCCTGCAGGCTGGAAATCTCGTGAGTTTGCCTTTGCATTGATTGATCAAGCTGGAGTTGCAGTCATTCCAGGTGATGCGTTTGGAGAGCTTGGTGAGGGATATGTACGGATCGCCATGGTTCAACCGCCAGAACGACTTTCCCTGGCGTCAGAACGAATTCATAAATTTTTAATAGAATACTCAGGAAAAATAATGTAAAGGCTTAACATCTATTTGTCGGGATTTTTTTGGTAAACTGCTTCCTGACTCTTCTATAAAAATAAAATACTACATATATTTTTTAAAAGGACCTTCTGCACTTGAAGGTCTTTTACCTTGAAGGAGAAAGAGGGATAAAATGCTAAGTGATTTACAACATCTAGAGTTAGATATCCCGATTGAAGTGATTTGGGACTTTATTCGAGATGAAAATAATTGGGCACCACTTGTACCCGGATATATTCAACATGAAAAAATAAATGACCATCAAATCTCCTGGGAATTTAAGAGTGACCTCGGCGTTATGAAAAAAAGGGTAAATTTATTGATTACTTTTAAAGAGTGGAATGAACCATCGAGGGTAACATTTGAATTAAAGCGTTCCAATGAAAAGTATTTAGGTGAAGGATATTTTGAGGCAAAAGCATTAAATAGAAATAAAACTCGTGTGACAGGCTTTCTTGAAATTAAGGCATCCGGACCGATGGGATCTTTAGCCAATTCCCTTTTTAAAAAAGCCCTCCAAAAATCGGATGAAGAGGTAGCGTTAGTCATTTCTTCCAAGTTAGAAGAATTTCAGGCGAAAGTAAAAAATTAAGATAAACTTAAGCAAGCAATGATAAAGTTAGTCCAAATTCCACTATCTCCTTAAGATAGTAGACAGGAGGATTAACGATGAAGAATCCAAACAAACCCTTAAATGTAATGCTTGTTTTTTCATTGGTATGGATGGGAGTTGGATCATACATACCAACTGCTTACGCTGAAACAAACACAGCGACAATTCAAGAGAATCAAAGAGAAAATACTCTTTCAAGAGTAGAAATTGAAGGTGTTGAACTCGACCAGAAATTCGCCTCTGATTTATATGAATATTCAGCCAATGTAGACAACGATGTGGATACGGTTAAGTTGTTGGTAGATAGCACCAATACAGATTCATCCATTACAATAAATGGGCAGACTGTTATAAGCGGGACAGCAGGGACTTATACGCTACAAACAGGTGAGAATAAATTTATTATTTCCGTAAATAATGGCAGCAGCTCATCAACTACCTATACCCTGACAATATCGAGAGAGAAAAATGCAAACAATCTCTTACAAAATATTGAACTATCAAAAGGGGAATTGTCACCCAAATTTTCTTCGATTGTCACTGATTACAACGTCAACGTTCCAAATGAAGTTCCTACGATTAAGATCAAACCGATAGCAATGGAAAAAACATCAGCCATTAAGGTAAATGGGATCTTGGCTATGAAAGATGGGGTTGAAGTTAAGGTATCCGTTGGTAAGTCTGATATTAATATTACGATAACAGCTGAAAACGGCGCCAACAAGACCTATACCATCCACGTTATGAGAGATAAGGCTGTAGAGGATAAAGCCACTATACCAAAACCAAATCAGAACAATAAACCAGGTGCTGCACAGCCAAGTTCAAAACCCAATAGTCCAACAAAATCTGCAAAATCTGCACAGCCTGCATCACAATTGCAAAATGCCGTGATGAGCGAAAAAGCTAGTAAAGCATTACTTTCATCGCTATCAGTTTCCGAAGGAACATGGGACAGCACTTTTACAAGTGATGAGTTTACCTACCATGTGACGGTGCCAAGTGATGGAGACGAAATCACCCTGAAACCGATTGCAAAATATAGCAGTTCTGATATTTTGATAGAAGGAGACACTAGCAAAACAATAAAACTGGAAGCCGACAGGCAAACCATTATCTCAGTTGTTGTGTCATACAATGATGATGATCGAAAAACTTATGTGCTTGTGTTTGAAAAAAAATCTTAAAATGAACACTTTTTAAATGGACAAAAAACCTGCCTCTAGCAGGTTTTTTTATAT
>NZ_JBALOS010000042.1:10295-13139 GCF_036962765.1 Neobacillus drentensis | reverse complement strand
AATTGTGGTATATTAATAAATAAAAATTTAGTGAATTTTTTGATTAAAGGAAGGTGGCAGTATGACAACAGAAGTTAGAGTAAATGACAGCAGTCTTCCGTTGCGTCGTGATGTGAAATTACTAGGTAAAATTCTCGGGGAGATTCTGATCAATCATGGTGGTTCCGACTTATTTGATAAGGTGGAAAAAATACGTTTAATGTGTAAAACATTAAGAGAACATTTTGATCAATCCATTTATGATGCCTTAAAGGAAGAAATTTCTAGTTTAGATGCACCAATGAGAAAACAAGTTATTCGAGCATTCTCCATGTATTTTCATTTGATTAATGCCGCGGAACAGAACCATCGGATTCGCAGACGGAGACAGTACCAGCTGCAAGATGAAACGGTTGTCCAACCTGCTTCCATCGAAAGTGCGATTCTTTCGCTTAAAGAGAATAATATTGACGAAGATGTCATTCAGGATACTCTAAATACATTGTCACTTGAACTGGTTATTACAGCTCATCCAACAGAGGCAACGAAGAGGTCCATACTTGAAATTCAGCAGCGAATTGCTGAAATCCTAAAAACTCTCGATCATCCATTATTAACAAGACGAGAAAGAAAAAAGCTTGAGGAAAGTTTGTTCAATGAAGTTTCAATTCTATGGCAAACAGATGAATTACGGCAGAGCAAGCCTACTGTTTTAGACGAAGTTCGAAATGGTTTGTATTATTTTGATCAAACACTTTTCGAAGTTCTGCCTGAAATTCACCAAGAAGTGGCTGAGTGTTTAGTGAAGAACTTCACTAAAACACAATGGGAAGTTCCTAATTTCTTACGTTTTGGTTCATGGATCGGTGGGGACCGTGATGGAAATCCTAACGTTACACACGATGTCACTTGGGAGACATTAAACAAGCAGAGAAGACTTGTCTTAAAAAAATATAAAAATGTTTTAGTTGAATTAATGAAACGGTACAGCCATTCCACTTCAAGGGTGGAGGTAAGTAATGATCTTCTTAAATTAATTGAGCAAGAAGATACATATTTAACCTCTGACAAGAAATGGCCGAATAAAGGGGAAGTGTACCGCCGGGCATTTGCAATCCTAATTGAACGAGTGAAACAAGTAGGAAAAACAGACCTAGGCTATAAATCTTCCGATGAATTATTAGAAGACTTATATGTTATTAAAAAGAGCTTGAAAAAGCACCATCCAGCAGCACATGAATTAAAGATTATTCAAAAGCTGATTCGACAAGTCCAGTTATTTGGGTTTCATTTAGCTACACTGGATATTCGTAATCATAGCGGTGAACATGAGGCAGCCATAACAGAAATATTGCGTAAAGTTAGTATCTCCAACAATTATGCAGGCCTTTCGGAAGAAGAAAAACTAAAAGTATTGCAAAATATTCTTTTGGATCCTCGCCCGCTTCTATTATTAGATGAAGATTATTCTGCTGAGACACAGGAAATGATTAAAGTGTTTCAAATGATCAAAAAGGCACATGACGAATTCGGGAAGCGATCTATTTCCGTTTATCTTGTGAGTATGACAAAATCACCGAGTGATCTTCTTGAAATACTGGTTCTTGCCAAAGAGGCTGGGATTTATCGGCTTCATGCAGATGGAACCTTAGAAAGTCATTTACATGTTGCACCTTTACTGGAAACAATTGATGATTTAACCGCTGGACCAAAAATTATGGAAACACTTTTTGAGATGCCAGTTTATCGAAACCATTTACAAATATTGGGCGACCAACAGGAAATAATGCTTGGCTACTCAGACGGAAGTAAAGATGGCGGTACGTTAACAGCTAACTGGAAATTATATAAGGCTCAAATTGAAATTCATGAAATGGCGAAAAGATACCAGATCGGTCTTAAGTTCTTCCATGGCCGTGGCGGTTCGTTAGGTCGTGGGGGCGGCCCATTAAATAAAAGTATTTTGTCTCAACCGGCAGAAACCATTGGTGATGGTGTCAAAATTACGGAGCAAGGTGAAGTTTTGTCTTCAAGGTACTTGCTTGAGGACATTGCATATCGGAGTTTAGAACAGGCTACCTCGACGTTATTACTAGCAGCAACACGTATTTCTAAAGAGGTAGAGCAAGGTTATCAACGTGATCCAATCTGGGTTGAGACGATAGAAGAAATCTCAAGCTTAGCTCTGACCAAGTATCAATCATTGGTGTTTGGAGATCCAGATTTCCTTACCTACTTTACTGAAGCGACACCACTAAGAGAGTTAGGGGACTTAAACATTGGATCCAGACCAATGAGCAGAAAGAATCAAGGCCGATTTGAAGATTTACGCGCAATCCCATGGGTGTTTGCTTGGACGCAAAGTCGTCAACTGCTTCCTGCGTGGTATGCAGCTGGTACGGGTTTAACAGGATTTGCAGCAAAGGGAGAACAAAATTTGCGTCTGCTCCAACAAATGTATGAAAAATGGCCGTTTTTCCAATCAACAATTGATAATCTGCAAATGGCATTAATGAAAGCAGACATAACAACTGCGAGAGAATATTTAACGCTTGTTGAAGACCAGACAATTGCAGAACGGATATTCACTAACATCCTAGAAGAATATGAAAGAACCAAAGAAATTCTTCTCAGAATTACAGGCGATAACGAATTGCTTGATCATACACCGAATATTAAGGAATCAGTATATAGAAGAAATCCATATGTTGATCCACTAAATTTTTTACAAGTAGAGTTAATAAAAGAACTGCGTAGTCAGGGTGGTTCTAATGAAGAACTATTGATTGAAGTTTTACTAACTATCAGTGGAATTTCAGCTGGACTACGGAATACTGGTTGATATCAAAAGACAAGCCATAAATT
>NZ_JBALOS010000042.1:0-10281 GCF_036962765.1 Neobacillus drentensis | reverse complement strand
TTCTTTTACAAAAGAATTTATGGCTTTTTTTATTGAATGGAATTATGAACATTTTATGAATTATCCAATAATGAATGGTTATTCATTCATTATTGCGCAAAATTCGACATTTTTCGGTTTATCTGCCGTGATATATTTTAACCAGTAAAGAAGAGGATTGAAAATTCACGTAATTGTATAGGATTTACATGCCTAATTTGTAGCTCAAATTACGTAAAAGGAATGAATTTTGGAGGGAATATTAATGGCAGTTGAAGAGAAGATAGTACTGGAAAAACATTTTATCACTTCAATGATTGACACTTTAGCAAATAATGCAGAAAAGGCACTTGGTGAATTCCGTGGCTATACCCAGGAGATGATTGATGAAATTGTCAAACAAATGGCGCTTACTGCTCTTCAACATCATAAGAATCTAGCAAAATTGGCAGTGAATGAAACAAGGAGGGGGGTATATGAAGATAAGGTATTCAAAAACATGTTTGCCACAGAGTTCATTTATGACAATATCAGAGAAATGAAAACAGTGGGTGTAATCAGTGAAAATAACAATGAGGGAATAGTAGAAATTGCTGAGCCGGTAGGTGTGATTGCCGCCGTGATTCCAATCACAAATCCAACCTCCACTGTTATCTTTAAATCTTTGATTTCGCTAAAAACAAGGAACCCAATTATCTTTGCATTCCCACAATTTGGTCAAAAATGTTGTACTGAAACAGCAGTATTACTAAAGGAAGCAGCAATCAAGGCAGGAGCGCCAGATCATTGCATCCAGTGGATTGAAGTCCCCTCACATGAAGCTTTTCAAGCCTTAATGAAACATCCGAAGGTGTCACTCATTCTTGCAACGGGTGGTCCCAATTTAGTGAAAGCAGCTTACAGTTCAGGTAAACCGGCGCTTGGTGTTGGTGCAGGGAATGTTCCTTGTTATATTGAAAAAACTGCCAATATCAAACGGGCCGTTAACGACATCATCCTTTCGAAAACCTTTGATAATGGTATGATCTGTGCATCTGAACAAGCACTTATTATTGATCATGAAATATATGATGAAGTGAAGGAAGAACTGATTACTAATAATTGTTATTTCCTAAATGAAGAAGAGAGATTAATGGTGGAAAAGGTTGCGATCTTTGAAAAAACAAATACTATTAACCATTTAATAGTTGGGCTATCTGCGCAAATGATTGCCAAATTGGCAGGAGTAAATGTACCTATAAATACCAAGATTCTCATTGCAGAGATAGATGGTGTAGGTCCGAAATATCCGCTTTCATGTGAAAAACTGAGTCCGATTCTTGCCTGTTACAAGGTTAATTATTTTGCAGAGGGAATGCAAATTGCGGAGGATACCTTAGAATATGGCGGTCTTGGGCACTCAGCTGCTATCCATACCGCAGACCAAAAATTAGTAGATATGTTCGCACTTCGTATGAAAGCAGGGAGAATCATAGTCAATACACCATCAACGCATGGTGCAATTGGAGATATTTATAACACATCCTTACCATCCTTAACTATCGGATGTGGTACTTATGGAGGGAACTCTGTGTCACAAAATGTTGGAGCAGAAAATCTATTAAATATTAAAAAAGTGGCAAAAAGAAGAACGTTTACCCAGTGGTTTAAAGTCCCTTCCCAAATTTTCTTTGAAAAAAATTCAATTCAAATGCTGGCTGCTATCCCGGGCATCTCAAGAGCCGTCATTATTACAAGCAAAAGTGCTGTCAAAAATGGTTATGTGGATAAGATCGTTTACTATCTAAACAAGAATCAATGTAAGATCAAGTTTGATACATTCAGCGACATTGAACCAGAACCTACTATTGAAACGGTTAGGAGTGGTGCAGATAGACTGAGAAGGTTTCAGCCAGATTGTATTATTGCCCTTGGCGGTGGTTCGGTTATGGATGCGGCCAAAGCGATGTGGTTATTTTACGAACATCCAGAAACAGATTTTCATAATTTAACCCAAAAATTCTTTAATCCAAGTAAAAGAGTTGTGAAATTCCCAGAATTTTTCGGAAAAGCTAAATTTGTCGCGATTCCAACAACTTCCGGAACAGGTTCAGAGGTGACTGCTTTCGCTGTTATTTCAGATAAGAAAACGAATAGTAAATATCCATTAGCTGATTTCCAATTGACACCGGATGTTGCCATTATCGATCCACAGTTTGTAATGACAGTTCCGAAGCATATTACCGCAGACACAGGAATGGATGTTTTGACACATGCGATTGAATCGTATGTTTCCGTATTGGCTAATGACTTTACAGATGGACTTGCATTAAAAGCTATTCAACTAGTCTTTAAGTATTTGCCAATAGCCTTCCGGGATGGCAGTAATGAACTGGCCCGTGAAAAAATGCATAATGCATCGACAATCGCAGGTATGGCATTCGCCAATTCTTTCCTTGGCATAAACCATAGTCTTGCTCATGTTTTAGGTGCCGAATTTAATATTTCTCACGGACGCGCTAATGCCATTCTTTTACCACATGTAATTCGTTACAATGCTTCAAAACCAAACAAATTCATGACATATCCCAAATATGAAAGTTTCATTGCCGATGAACGTTATGCAGAAATTGCTGCAATGCTTGGACTCCCTGCAGGTACTAAAGAGGAAGGTATCGAAAGCCTTGTACAGGCAATTATACAACTAGCAAAAGAACTAGAAATTCCTATGAGTATCGAAGCAAACGGGGTCGGAAGAGATGAATTTGAAAGTAAAGTAGCAGATCTAGCAGAACGTGCATTTGACGATCAAGATACAATAGCGAATCCAAAACAACCATTTATAAGTGAACTTGCAGAAATTTACCGTCAGGCCTTTAGTGGTATTTAACAAGGAAGAAATAAATTGAAAAGGAAGCGAGTAAGATGGCTGAGAAAAGAGAAAGTGAAGAAGAACAAGGAAAAGAAATAAAATCAAAAAGGAAAAAACAAGAAATTGACGCCCCAACAGAAATAAAAGGAAAAGATGAAGGAGAAGCTGCTGTAGAAATGGTAGAAGAGCCTGTCCTTGGAACGAACAAGGACACTGAACAGGTCACCGAGAGTGCTGGGAGCGATACCCAGTTTTCTAGCTTAGATATGCTTTGGCACAATGCTTTTCGTGAATTAGACGAATGGGCCAAGCGGGCAAACTTCCGGGATGAGATCTTTCTTAAAGAGGCAGTAAATTTTGCAGACAGTATTAAAAAGAATCACGAAAATATGAAAGAAATATTCGAAAAATTTAATATGGAATTATCAGAATGGGAAAGGACAGCACGGGGAGAATTTTTGATGTCTACTGCCAGTCTGCAGCACTTCTTTCCACTAAAGTCTTACGAAGAAATCAATGCTCAGATAGATCAAATTCAAAAAAGAACGATGTCCATTCTAAGTAAACCATGCCAGGTAATTACCCAGTATCAAGCAATGGATAAATACCTGGAAATGATTGAACAATTTATTGCAATTAGGAAAAAAGGCAGGATGCAATATATAAAAACAGTTAAGCAAGCAGGCAACTTAATCTATGAAAATCAAAAAGGTTTTGTCAATCTCTTTGCAGGACAAATCAAAACGTTGATGTTTCCATTAAATAAATACATGGAGAAAGCAGAAGAAATGACAAAATTATAATGACAAGGAGCGATCATTCATGTCAAAGGATAAATCCTATGATCCATTGGAAGGATTCAGAAGAATGAGTGAAATGTGTGAAAAACAATTGAATGGACTGTTATACATGATGACTGACAATAATGAGTTCGTTCGGCTTCTAAAGGTTGGGACAGAAAGTCATGCGCGATACATGGAACTGCTAAGGAAAAACCAAGAGTTCATGGCTGGTGTTATGAATATTCCAACGAAAAAGGATGTTGCAAATGTCGCAAAACTATCTCTGCAAACAGAAGAAAAAATTGATATTTTAGAAGAACAAATTTGGAATGTACAAGATAATTTAAGTTCATTAAATAGGGAAACCTTAGCTATGTTTCAAGAAATAGTCACCATCGCAACACAAATGAAGATGGAAGTCCAAAAAATAGGGCAAGAAATTGCTGAAACACACAAGCTGAAAGAAGATTTTCAAGAATTAAGGCAGGAAATTGATACATTGAACTATCTAGTGAAAAAAGGGAAGGAAAAAGACAAGGAAAAAGAGCTAGTTATTTCGGCTGCTGGCTCTAAAGATGAAAGGGGCTGAGGCTGATGAGTGTTAAAGCAGCGGCGACTAATCTTTTTCCATTTGTTGATGTAGTAAAAGAATCAGTAAGGTGGGAACAAGTTTATAAAGTGTTAACAGAACCGAAGCCTGATATTGTTCCAACACCGAGAGAAATTATTTGGAGAAAAAATAAATCAACGTTATTTTATCATCCTGCTAGAGAAAAAAAATATCAAACCCCAGTGTTTTTAGTCTATTCATTGCTAAATAAACCATATATTTTAGATATCGGGGAAGGAAGTAGTGTCGTAGGAGGATTAACAGAAAGAGGATATGATGTTTACTTCCTGGACTGGGGTTCTCCTGGTATTGAAGATCATGATATCACCCTTGATCATTATATTCTTGATTATTTAGAAAATGGTGTCAAACGTGCCTTGCGACATTCAGGTTCAAAGGAAATATCAATGATTGGCTATTGTTTAGGTGGAACCATAGCGGCTATATTTACTTCGTTAACAGAATTACCAATTAAGAATTTAATCCTGGCAACGGTACCTATTGATTTTAGTGTGGGAATCGTTCCAGATAAGTGGTTAAAAGGGCTGCAAAAAGGGACAATAAATTTTGATCGTTTATCAGAGGTTTATGGTGTTATTCCAACTGAAATTATGTATGGAATGTTTAGAGGACTTTCACCGGTTTACGTTAGTCCATGGGTAAACCTGATTTCCCGTGCACATGATGTAGAATATGTGAAAAAATGGCGCCGGATGGACAAGTGGACCAAAGACTCTGCTTCGTTTTCAGGGGCAGCTTTCAAACAACTATTTAATGATCTCTATAAAGATAACAAACTCCTTAAGGGAGAACTTACAATAGGAGGGAGGAAAGTAGATTTAAAAAATATCCATTGTCCATTTTTCGTCTTCTCAACGTCAAGAGATACCTTAGTATTAGAGAAACAAAGCCTGCCTGTTATCGACATGGTTTCTAGTGAAGATAAAACGTACGAGGTTTTTGAGGGAGGACATGTTTCTTTGGCCCTAACAGGGAAGTTTGCTACTTTCGCGGACAAGTGGCTCTCCTCACGATCAGAGCAAATGAAGTAATTTCTTTCATAAGGCAGCAATAACGTACTAGCGGGAAGGACAGCCATCCTTCCCGCATTATTAGTTATGAAGCTGTTTTTTGTTGCTCAATGAATTTCTTCAAGAGATTATTAAACCGGTCTTTGGCTTCCAATTTGGCGAGATGACCAGTATTCCGCATAATAATAAATTCCGAATGTGGAATCAACTGGTGCATCCAAACCTGAATCCAAACAGGTAATATGGAGTCATATTGTCCCCCAACAATAAGTGTCGGAACGTTTACCATCGGTAATAACGACAAATTATTAACTTCAAAACATGCCGCTAAGGAGTCAACAAATATCTGCCGTTTCGGTTGAAAAATCCTATCGAATTTTTGAACCGTTTCCTTATTCCATGAGTAAAGCGCCATCCGTGAAGCATATTCTGAGTGCTCTTTCGATAATGAAATCTGCTCGAGCAGTTTTTTTCTTGGTTCATATAAGATACTTTTTAGTTTCTTAGGAAAATAATGAAATGAACTAATTAGTAGAAGTGTTCGGCAGCATTTAGGAGCCTGACGGTACATCTCCTGTGCAACAGCCCCGCCCATTGACAGACCTAGTATGTGAGCGGTTTCAATTTTTAACTCCTTTAATAAACCGAGTATATCGATGGCAAAGTTTTTAATTGATATACCATCCGTTTTATTACATTCTCCATGACCACGTAAATCAGGGATAATCAATTCATAGTGATTAGCTAATTCATATTGATCCTCCCATCCTTCTTTTACTTCACCTAAGCCATGAATCAACACCAACGGATCACCCTTCCCGAAGTGCAAATAAGGGACCCCCAATTTACTAGTTTTTGCTATTTCCATTTCACACCACCTGCTCATTTTAATTAGTTAATTACCGAATAAAAGAAAATGTAGACGTCAATATTTAACTATTACTCATAAATATTTACTGCGTTGACAAAATATTACCCATAGGTGTAAAATACATGTATAGGGTGAGGTGATAAAGATATGGTGAATCAAGACAATCAAACCATTAATCCTTCAAAAAATTTTGTGCTGCCATTTATTTTATTGCTTCTTAGCAGGATGTCCCTTCATGGATATGAGCTTAGCCAGAAACTAGAGGCATTCGGGTTTAAGACGCTTGACCAGGGGAATCTGTACAGATTGTTAAGACAACTAGAAAAGGACGAACTTTTATCTTCAGAATGGGATACATCTGGGAGCGGTCCTGCTAAAAGAAGATATTCCATAACTAAGGCAGGAACTACATATTTAAAGGGTTACGCCAATCAACTAGAATCCTACCAATCGTTATTGGATCAATTTTTCAAAATGTATACCAGTTTCTTTGAGCTCTATATTCCTTCGTTTAATAGGAAGGATCCAATAGAGAAAGTCAATAATAAAAAGAGGAGGAAAGACGATGGCACAGAAGAAAAATGAAACGGTTCAAGCTGCTGAGGAAACAATTATGCCATCAGCAGAAGAATCGGTTGCAGTAGGATCATTTGTCAACACGTTTTGGGATCAATTTGAGCTATCACGTGAACGTACAGAACAGCTTCGGGAAAATAGGGAGGATGCCTACATTAATGCAGTAAGGGAAGTTATCAAATTCAATAAGCAATTTAGAAAATCAGTTGCAAATTTGTATCACCAATCGAAAAATACAAATAAGGAAATAGTTTCTGAACTCATGCATCAACTTCCTTTCAATAAACAGGTAATGAAGGATGAGGATTTACCATTGAACGAAGGTGAAGAGTTTAAAAAACAGTTTGTAGAGGTTTCTGGACAATTAGAGAACCTCGCGTTAACACCAATCAAATCCATTTTCCATATTGTTGACCAGTTGGAAGATAATTTTGAAAAAAATGCAGAATCAAGTATTGCCTTTGAACGTGATCGCCGTAATGCATGGCATCAAGTAAGGAAGGAATATGTTAAATTGGCCAGAAATACTCATTTAAACATTATTGACCGTAGCAAAAGTAGTCTTAAAGAACTAGTCAAGACTCAGTAATTACTTTTTACCTACTTCTAAGGAGAATTTACAGCATTGAGTAAGATAAGCGTCCATTATAGATCATAAGAACCACAATCTCTTTTCATTAGTACCTGGAGATTGTGGTTCTTTTATTTTGTTAGAGTGTTTCCCAATAATAAGTGATTTTTAAACCATTTTTTTAGACTATCACCAAAAATTACCATTGAAATATAAATGTAACTTAATTATTACGTGTTTGACAAAGTTAGTTGATATACTTTTCATTAGGACAAAATAAGATGATATGGGAATTTTTATGAAGATTGACCTATATAATTGATATCATAGATAGGAAAATTGGTAGATTACATACAAAGTTGTCACTTTACATAGACCTAACAGCTGCCTTAATTCGTCTTCGTTATTTGTTTTGCATTAATATGGGTAATTTGGATATTAGAAGGCAGGGGAACCAAATTGAAAAAGAAGCTAATCATACTAAGTACCACAATTACTATGGGACTCGGGAGTGTATTCACTTTTCCAGTTGAAGGGGCAAAGGCAGCTCCCCTAAAAAAAGTACAGGATCAGCGTTCAGGTCTTCAAACAGAGATATCAAATGCAAATAAAGAAATTTCTCAAGTTCAAGATGAATTAACCAAACTTACAGAGCAAATTAACAGGGTTGAGCAGGCCATTAAGGATAATAGTAAAATGATCATTCAGACAGAAGAAAAAGTAAAAGCATCACAATCCGAAGTGAATGATCTTCAACAAGAAATTACGACCATACAAGAGCGAATTCAAAAACGGAATCACATATTAAAAAAACGTGCCTTGTCGCTGCAAGAAAGTGGTGGACAGGTTAGTTATTTAGATGTGATTCTAGGATCCTCAAGCTTTAGTGATTTCGTAGGACGACTAGGCGCGGTAGCATCTATGGTTCAAGCAGATCAAGATATTATTTCACAGCATAAAGAGGACCTGCAAGAAGTCCAAACGAAGCAATCATCAGTAGTGAAACAGTTAAATAATTTGCAAATTATGAAAACGGAACTTATCGGGATGCAAGAACAGATATTAGAACAAAAAAAGCAAAATGAAGCTTTAAAAGAAGAACTTAAGAAGAAAGAGCAGGAAAAACTTTCTGAAAAAGCTGATTTACAACAGAAAGAGGGAACACTTGCTATAACAGAAGCGCAATTAATAAGCGAAGGCCAAATTAATAAGGGTACGAAAAATGAAACCATTGATATATATGTTACTTTACCTACTGCCACCAATGAAGCCATTAATACTGTCATACATGCTGGAGTAAAGTATATTGGAAACTCCGTTTATGTTTTTGGCGGGGGAAGAAACTCTTATGATGTTGCTCATGGAAGATTTGATTGTTCTGGATTTGTTGCTTGGGCCTTTAGACAGGCAGGAATAAAAGTCGGTGCTCATACAGATATCTTAAAAAATACTGGAACAAGAGTCTCCATCAGTGAAGCTCGTCCTGGTGATCTTGTATTCTTTGACACTTATAAAATAGATGGGCACGTGGGGATTTACCTTGGCGGTGGTAAATTCATTGGCTCACAAAGTTCAACCGGAATTGCGATTGCTGATTTAACACAAGGTTACTATACGAAGAAATTTAATGGGCGTGTAATGAGAATCATCGATGATAAAAAAGAATAAGGCTGTGTAAAAGGTTATTGTTGATATTTTTAGCAATGTTGATTGGAGCGGAAGGCTATCTAATATAATGAAAAGATTAAATGCTCAAAATAGAACAGAGGTTGCAGTAAAAGCCATTCGATTGGGAATTATTGATTAGGAATTGTGCAGTATAGCAGGAAATAACCCAAATGCGGCTAAGTATTAAGTCCGCATTTTTCTTTGGAAATAAATACAAGAAACTTTTAATGGAAAGTATTCGTTATATAGTGTGGGGAGGAAACTGGAATTTATAAATGATTGCATTGGAATTTTTTTATGAGTAAAATAAATGAGTTATAGAAGATAATTACGTACAATACTTTTGCAAAAAGGTTAGGAGATTAACAGCAATGGATCTACTTATGATTATTAAAGCTATTATTCTAGGATTGGTAGAAGGTTTAACGGAATTTGCACCCGTTTCATCCACTGGGCACATGATTATCGTGGATGATATGTGGCTGCAATCTGAAAAGTTTTTGACACAGCACGGCGCAAACACATTCAAAGTCGTCATCCAACTGGGTTCAATATTGGCGGTGGTTGTCACCTTTAAGGATCGCTTTATCGATTTATTAGGACTAGGACGGTTCAGAAAACAGACAACTTCAGACCAAGGCCGTCTTAAACTATCCCAGGTTATTGTGGGGTTAATTCCTGCTGGAGTTCTTGGCGTTCTTTTTAACGATTATATTGATGAACATTTATTTTCAACCGCAACTGTTTTAATTGGCCTAGTCATTGGGGCGATCCTTATGATTCTTGCTGACCTTATTGGTTCAAAATATCCGAAAGTACAAACAGTTGACCAAATTACCTATAAGCAAGCATTGACAGTCGGATTGTTTCAATGCTTTTCCCTTTGGCCTGGATTTTCTCGTTCTGGATCAACCATCTCAGGCGGCGTCCTGATGGGGATGAGTCACCGTGCTGCAGCTGATTTTACCTTTATTATGGCTGTACCGATCATGGCAGGTGCTAGTTTTCTTTCCTTATTAAAGAATTGGGAATATATGACCTTGGATGCCTTACCTATTTTTATCGCGGGATTTATTAGTGCTTTTATTTTTGCTTTATTGTCTATTCGCTTTTTCCTAAAGCTAATAAATAAAATTAGGTTGTTGCCATTTGCCGTTTATCGTATTGTCTTGGCATTCATCCTCTATGTCATTTTTTTCTAAATTTGGCATTTTGAATAGGAATCTATAATAATAGACTGGTAGTGGAGAAACACGTCGTTTCTTCCTGCCGGTTTTTTTGTATGTATAACTATAAAAATTAAAATGATGTATAAGCCTGTTTAAAAATAATTAGTTATTTA
>NZ_JBALOS010000041.1:29668-31057 GCF_036962765.1 Neobacillus drentensis | reverse complement strand
ATAAAAAAATGCCCACTTTTATATTAAAAAATTATATCATTATTATATCGCCTTTTTATATAATTTTATAGAGAAGAACCGTTACGAACATAGGGTTAGCACATCCCTTTTTAGTGCTTGAGTTACCCTTCCATTATTTGAATATCTAGGTCTAATACCACAGCTTTAGGAGAATCCTTATATAACTTATAGATTTTTCTTTTTTCTGCAACCCAATTAATACCTCACTTTGTTTTACGAGTAAAGCTTCATTAAAAAAGGCGAGCTTTTTTAAGCATCACCTTTGTCAGATTGACGTTTTAAATTATCAAAATAATATTGAAACCCGTAAAGTATAGAAATGACTTAATAAAATAATAAAGGAAAAATTGAAATCCATTAAATCGAACTAATTGCCAATATTTTATTTTTTTAGCAACCCTTGAAAATATAAAAGCAAAGAAAGCTTCGAAGGATGCATTTGCCAATAAAAACATTTTGAGATTTCCATATGTCCATTTTAAGACCCATAAAGAGCTTGCCATAAATGGACCGATAAGAAAAGGAAACTCATCAAATAATACTGAATTTGTGCTATTATTAAAAACCCACCATTTACGTTTTTCCCTATTAGAGTTGTAAGTAGCTCAATAAGAATAGCTCAATAAAAAAAATAAGAAATGACGCTGGGAAAAACTTTTTTATATTATTTATATCCTAAAAAAGGTAATGAAAGCCACGTCAATAGGACCATTATAATATTTATGAAAATTTGAATTTTTATGGGCATACTTAATCATCCCTTTCTAGACACTCTCCCTTTGTTATAAAATATCCCAAAATTGAAGCTTCTATGTAGTTATTCTTCAACATTACTCCCCTTTAGTTCAATAAAAAAAGGCCAACACAATGGCAGCCAAATCTTTAAGTAACGCCCCCGATAGCTTAAGTGAAACTCTTCACAATTTTAAACCTAAAAAAAATGCTTCCTTTTATTAAAAAAAGGGAGCATTTTTTAAGTTAATCCTCTAAGGCGAGGCTTTTCATTTCCACTAGATTCCTCGAGACCCTTTTGGGATATACAAGAACATATGTTAATCCTCTAAAACGAGGTTATTTTATTTCCACTGTTGACGAAATACTAGCTAGTATTTAGGATACTTAAATGTATCAATCCACTTGAACGAGGCAATATTATTTCCACAGCACCCCTATTTTAACTCTTATGTACCAAGGGTTTCAAGCCCCTTTTTTGCACACCTATATAGTTAGAGATAAACTCACCTATCAAAATTAATTTATCATTCTCAGAAACTATTTGCTGCATTTTGTATATGTTCATCTTTTCTTCAGGTGGCAAAATTCGATTACTCCGTAACATTTGGGTCATTCGCCCGTTGCATTCAAGCA
>NZ_JBALOS010000041.1:0-29633 GCF_036962765.1 Neobacillus drentensis | reverse complement strand
CCCTATTAAACTCAAAGCTGGTTAACGTTTACTTAATAAGTTCTCCTTGACATAATCCTCAAAGTCAAACGGACTCATTCTTCCCTTTTTCACAGCGTTTGCGATAACTTGTAATTCCAATCTGATATCCGGATTATTAACTTCATCAATCCATTCTTCCAGATTATCTACAGAAAGATTTTCATAAAGCTCTTTTTCCAAAAAATAAGAAATATCAATCCCTTCATTAATCAATGAAAGATAATGAAAATCACCTTCAGACATTTCATTAAGTTTTATTGAGTGTGCTAACAACAGAAGGAATTTTTCAACCAACTTTTTATCTAAAAGGAAATTTGGCATGTGACTAATCAGTAGCTCTACTTTTTTATTTATCTTAGGATCTATCTCTACTAGTTTTTCCATTAATTCCTTCTGCTTTGAATAGGAGAGTTTTTCCTGTGCTAGTTTCAAGCAAGCTTCAGTTATGGTGACAGGTCCCAATGTAATTATTGCTTCTATACATTTTGCAATATAGGATTGAGTTCTCATCTTTTGAACTGACTTTATCATTATCTCTAGCTGTTCCGCTGTCAGAGGCAATTGAAGCAATAATTTTATTCCTTTTGCTTGATTGCCTTCATCAGCTTCTGACATTATCATCTTGAAAGCATCACGTGTATAAGTAATGGCGTTTTCACGATCATTTTTATCCAAGGAATATTTCGCCAGGTGAATGATGCACTTAGCCTTTCTGAATTGGTTTGGAATCCGTGATATATAATTTTCAACTTTTTCATCAAAGCCTGCCTGTTTCAAAGAAAGAATAAAATCATGAAATTCTTCTTCATAATTACCATAGGAATCCCCGGAAGTTAGTACAGTCTGGATGTGTTGTTCCCCTACTTCACAAAATCCCTTATTTACGTAATAGGTGCCTAATTTAATGGTCATTTGACTTGTAATTTTACGACTAGGAATATGGGACAGAAGCTCAATAACGTAGTCAGGTTCATCTTGTTCCAAGAGTGCGTCAACCACTTCATATGTTATGACATCATGTCGATCCTTTTCATCCGACGAGACTAGATAAAACATATTGTTTTCCTTTAAAAAGTCGAACGCTTTTTTAACTTCTCCTATCTGGATATAAGCTTCAATCATATATCCGATAAATAATTCTACTGTACTATAAAATTTCCGATCTTCTTTTTGCCCCACTTCCCATGCTTTTTCGAGAAGTTCTATTTTGTGAGGAATATTCTTATATCCCGGATGGTCGGCAATAGTGATTAGCCCGTCCATAACATTCATGTAAATTTGCTGTTTGTCCACAATTGCCAATGCCTTTTCAGGATTTCCCGCCTCTAAATATACTGTAAGTACCTCTTTCCAAACAGACCACGATATAGTTTGTGACCAATCGTCTTCAGATTGTTCGGCAGCTTCCACAGCCCTATCCATCAAATCATTAAATCGTTCCCGATTATGATCGTAACGTAAACAGCATTTACTAAGAACTGCATATGCATGTGCTTTATCATTCATTTTTATTAGCTTACTTATCATGGTAATCATAAGCTCTAACTGCTGTGAAAATAACGATGAGTCCTTATCCGCTAGTTCGCTTAACAATGAAATTTTAATTTTTGGATTTTCAATAATATCCGAATAAAGAAGGAACTCATCAAATCTTTTATTTTGAAACAAATACCTTGCTGTATTTATAAGATTCTTTGGTTTAAGTGCCGGAGGATCCTCACGTTTCTTGCTCTCCACTAGGTCGGTTATCAGCAGCGCAAATGCAGCTTCAAAGGACTGTGTAGATGTTAGGTATTCTGTCATAAAGTGTGTCAGCCTGTCATAGGAAGGTCCAGGTACTATTTGTTTTCTTAGTTCTAATCCTTCCTTTAAATGGTTATTGGTAATTAATTTTTTTATTATTTCAGCAATAAGCAGGTTGTCCAGTTTTTCAGAATTATTAATAAAAGGGAGATAGGATAATGCTTCCTGAACATCTCCTTTATTTATATAGTATTCGATGATATGGTTATACAACGATTTTCGAACACCTATATTAGGAATATTTCCGATAATATCTTTACATTCTTGAATGCAGCCATCTTGCAAATAGAACCAACCGATGGAGTGATAGGCTTCTGCTTTTTCCCAATCTCGTTCCATTTGATTTATTACCCAATGTGCTTTATCAATTCCATGTATTTTAAAAGACACATTTGCTAAATCCCTTAGAATTCTATCTCTTTTTACAACATATGAAACTTCACTTACTAGTTCAAGTGCCTGATCCCACCTGTTATCATTGGCCAATTTCAAAGCAATCGAGTGTATGGCATTCCCTTTTTCTTTTTCATCTGTCATTCCTTTTGCATTTAGGATTTCTTTGGAAATTAGTTCATCCAATTTTAAAAATGTAGCATTTTCCCTGTAAGTGTCCTGATTCTCTTTGTATTTCTGATGCAACTTAACAAAGTTTGTGGTATCTGGAAAATCTGCTAAGATTTCTTCTGCGAGCAAGTAGTCTTCTCTAAGTAAAACCTCTTCAAATATTCGATTGACCAGCTGCCACTTCATTCCCTCAAAATGAATATTTTTTGCACATTCCAAGGCTAATTTAACATACCCTAGCTTTAGGTAATGGGTCGCAACAGAATGATAGATCTTAGATTTTGGTGACTCCTTTTTAAAGATATCTGTCCTCAAAAGCGCCTCCTCGTGATTGAGGCGTGTTTGAATACTTTCAATCAAAGCTAGAGCATCACCAACTTTATGGTCATTGCAGAGCTTGGTTGCAATTTCCCCATAAACAGAGTGACCGGGAGAATCAAACTTTATCGCGACATCTATCGCTTTGTCATACAAGCCGTGTTCCACCAATTCATCGATAAGCTTGGAGTCTGTTCCCCATTTCAGCTCCTCCTCACTATCCGGCAAAAGGCTTAAAGCTTGGTTTACCATGTGAAGAGATTCGTCCATTCTTTCTGCTTCTCTATACTTTTTTGCCAACTCTAAATATGCATCTAGTCTTATTTCATCCGGCACGTGTTGTAGGATTTCAGTAAGCAACTCTAATATTTCACTGGAATTAATATCAATCTTCTTAATTAAATCTGCTAATTCATCATCAAATTCTAGCATATGAATGATAAGCGAATAGGAGAGGTGTTTATTTCTTAATAAAAGCATGATTTGGAATAATAATTGGATGTTTACAATTTTATTCCAAATGAACTCCTCACGTTCATTACACATTTTTTCTATCAGTGAAATTACATTTTCCTGTTGTGATTTATTTAAACCGGGAATTTGGTCAACACTGATCTGATATAATAGGTAGGCTATAAGAATAGCTCTTTCTCTCACCGTCACAATACTTGTTCGTGATATCGCTAATTGGATGTTCTGAATACCACCTAATTCTATTAATTTTACAATGTCCTTAGAAGAATCGGCCATTTTATTGTGTAAAGCTAATGTTTTTGTACAAATCTTTATATACCAATCTGTTTTTTGCAACTCTGCCGCTAAAGCCATTGCATCCTGATAAAGTTGAAAGCTGAAAATATAATGATTTGTGAAAGTAATTTGCTCATGAATAAAATCATCATTTTCTGTTAACTTCTGTAACCCTATCATATCCTTCCTATCGAGTAGATGCTTTGATAAATATCGAAATGAGTATTCCTTTCTTGCTCCATCAGCATCAGGTTGGTCCCATTTCATACAGTAATTCATCAGTGCAATTTGGGATTCATTAATATTATCGGGATACATCGCAAGCAAGTATTCCCGGAAGCTTTCATGAAAGAGTTGATAGTTAGATAAATCACCCTGGTCAATTAAGACTTCCTGAAGGGTTTCAAAGGCTTGAAATATTTCCTGAACTCCAAAACCCGTTATTTTCTCGAGCTGTTGAATCGATAAAAAATCCTTTGCTGCACCGAATGTGAAAAGTAAGGATAATACCTTCTCCCCATTTGCTAGCCTTGTAAATCGATTCATGAGGCGCCTGTAAAATTCCTCAATTTTCTTTGGCAGCTGTTGATCATCATTTAAAACTATTTCTTTATTCAGCAATGCATCACAAAGTAATTTTATATATAAAGGATTACCCTCTGATTGAATCACAACCTTTTCAATATACTCCTGAGAAAGCTCGTATTTATTAACATTTTCATATAATAATGCTCTGACGTCCTCTTTGGTAAGTCCGCCAAGTTCCATTTTATCTGAATGCTCAATGGGCAAGGATTCATAAAACATTGAAGTCCGCGGTGTCTTACGCGAGGTATAAATAATTAATACATTTCGGAAATACTCTGTCATTAACAACTGATGAAGCTGGTGAACGAGTTCATCAATTCCATCGAATATCAGAACAAGCTTTTGATCATGAAGTGCTTCTGATATTTTTTTTAACCGTTTGTACAGGTTTACTCTTTTATCTCCGGCAGCCTCTGAAAATGGGATTTTTGTATGGAAAAGCAATTCCAGCTGTTGGTTCAAATAGTCAAAGAAATAGGATGGTTCAGCAAAAATCGTCCCTCTGCGGAAAAAATATTTAACAACGACATGTTTCTCGAGCGCGAAGCTTGCCATGAACGCTGATTTCCCGACCCCGGGTGGACCCTCTATCGATAAAAAGCCCCTCGTTTGCGAGTGAATCCACTTTTGAATTTTCTTTGTTTCGTTGTGCCGGCCTTTAAAAGATTCTAGTAATTCTTCAATCCGTTCCTTAAATTCCTCTGAAGCTTGATGACTCCAATTCTCTAAATCAATGTATCGGATGAATTTTTCATAGATTTGCTTATCCATCAAATTTTCTGCGAGCGGATAATTTAAGTAGGAAATTCTTTTGGATTTTAATTTTTTCAAATCATTAAAAAAGAAGAAATTGTGTTTTGAGTTATCATTAACATGCTTATATTGAATAATGGGAAACAGATCCAGCAAAGAATGATTAATAACTAAAAATGGATTGTTTTGTTTGTCTGAATCACTTTCAGGATTACCACCAATTATCAACTCAGTAGATTGCAGCAAATCACTGTTGAGCCAAGAATGTAATACAGGCAAGAAATGGTTTATTTCTACTGTACACTCTTCATCACTAGGTGTTGCCCCATGTGCATAACGATTTCTCATATGAATAACTGTATCTACCGATTTCTCCCAGGCATAAAAGTAACTAAAAAAACCGGGTACATAGTTGGGATTACCAAAATATGTATCTTCGCGGATTTCCAGGAGCTTTTTCACTACATTACCTGGTATCGTTCGACGCTTTGAACCACTTTTTAACGAATAATACTCCCAGTTCTGCTTGTAAATGGAAATAATTTTCTCCTTTGTCTCATCATCCGAAATAAGTGAATTCATTTTCTCCCACTCGTCCTCTGATAAATCATTCATGACTAATTCATCGCATAAAGTCCTGCTAATCAAATGCCATATCCCTAAAGAAGGTGTTCTTAACGCTTCGATTAACATTCCTTTAATCTCCGGGTTACTCCGATTATCCTTTAAAAATAAAGAAATCAAATAGGATGTGTGGGTTTTTATAATAACTTCGAACAAATCTATCAAACGATGGATTTTTCTAAATGGCTGTTCTTCCTTGATGAATAATTCCAGTACGCTATTAACCTGTGGGTGTTTTGTTGATGGCAGCACAACGCTCCCTCTTATGTCTTTCACAACGCCCGCTCCTTTTGCAAAAACTATATTGCTATTAATTCTTACCTTATTTTAACACTTTAGTTCTACTTATCTACTCATAATTTTAAGGTAATTATCTTCCTTCAATGCATAGTAAGTTTGCTCAGGGGCTTATTTAGACACGGTACTTCCTTCTTCTACACCAACTGATAATATCGTTGCCTAAGCATTTGTAATTATGGGCACCATCTTTTTTTCAAAATTCCTTTATGGTTTAATTTGTTGGCACAATAATTGTATGAAAACCTAAGGTTGCACCTCCCAATCATTTTTCTATGGGTAAAAGACACCTGTATTTGTTTTAACAGGTTCCGTTTTGAGGTGCATATCCTATTAATAACAATGAAAATGGCTTGCAAACTGACAACAGTTTTGCAGGCCATTTTCGGATTTTATGGAGCTCTATTGACACCAAAATCAATATCTTTTTCTTCAACTAAAGCTACTCTATAGTTTAAGAAGAAATCTTTAAAGTTGGAAATCTAAAGTCAACCATGGTATGGTTTATTCATCTTCCTCATAATAATTATACTCGTCTGGTCCTTCAATAGTTAACTTTGCTCCTGAACGAACCAATTCAAGTACCTTCGTAAAATTACAATTTTCACTACCTTCATCCCAACCATTTAGACCTATGCTATACATCCAATCTGTATAGCTATAACTGCCGACAAATCTATTATAAATACTGCCACCAGATGATACTTGAAGCATCCCCAGCTCAAAACGGAAACCTATATACCTAAGTTCATGGGGGTCGTAGTTGCATACAAAGCCAAAATCGAATTCCCATATAAGGTTCAACTCCGTTTGCAAAGGCTTCAAGGTAATCTTGAATTGCCATGAAGAAGTCAGAAATGCGTTCTGAATCATTTTCATTAGTATATTCGGCAAAAGCTTTGACAAGGGTTCTCTCATATTTTGAAAGCTTTCCACCTCTCCAGGTAAAACCGAATCTTCTTCCTCATCTTTGTCATAATCCGAAACAATTATGTCCGGCCATATTTGACTTGTCTCCTTAAGTAGTTCTCAAGCTTACTACGTATATACAAAATGCTGTTAGAAACCGGATTCAGCATGGTAAGGCAAAGATGAATATACATATCATTATTGCTTGGTTCAAAATACATTGTAATAATGTCATTGATTATTACGTTGGCACTTACCATACGGTTAGCAATATCAAGGGCCATTTCACATAGTGGTGCTACCGAATCATAAAATTCGTCATCATCCGGCATAGTAATTTTTTGAATATCGCATAGTAAACCCACAGAATCTGGCAAGTTGAATCGAATATCATAAAACTCTTCAGCCTCATCTTGCAATTTTGGTCGGTACAGCCTTAAAAGTTCTACAAGGGCTGACAACAATTTATTACTACTATTAAGAATCTCATTAACAATTAAACCGAGTTCTCGGCAAAACTGAACTAAGTTTTTTTGATTATCACGAGACACGCAACTAGCTCCTCGCGTAGCAACTTCCCCAACCGAAGCTAGCATAAGAATTAAGACCAAAAAATTAGGTGGAAAGATTTTTTGGGTACTTTAATCTTATCTATTTTTCCGTTCAACATGCGTCCTCCTGCTCACCGTTTTCTACTAATCTCTTCGTAGATTACGAACATTTCATCCGCTTCTAAATCCGCATTGGCGATTGAACTAATTTCTATTTCAGAGAATTTCGATTCAATCGCCCATAGGATAATTTTCATTTGATCTGCCTCAAAACTTGGATTGGCATAAAGCTTGATTTGCTTGATAGGAAAGCCTTGTTCTAAGCCCCAACGGATTCTTTCCATTTGTTCCTCATCAAAATGAGGCTGCGCAAAGAGCTCGATTTCCTCGGCTGTTAGCCCATGCTTTTCACCAAGCTTGATTTGGACTAATTGTGAATCCGAAAAAAGCGTCTGATCCTGACCCATTACGTACACCTACCTACTATTTAACTTGGCAAAAAACCATAATAAAAAAATAACAACTGCGATACCTAAAATGATGATCAACGATATTTCCTCCTTAATTCGCCAAACCTATATAACTTTCCCATTCTTTATCAAAATCAATTTCCATATTGAAGATGCGATTAATCTTTTCTAAGTCTTCTTTAACAGAATCCGAATAGAGATTCATTTGCATAAAACGTTCTTCCATTGTAGCAATCTCATCTGCCACTTGATTCATGATACTATCTATTTCAGTATTGGTTTCAGTTTCTAATGTAGTAATGGCAGCATCATACTTATGGTTTGATTCAACAAAAATCTTTTCGATATTTGCCATCATAAAACCATATCTTACATTAAAAAGATCCGCTTTCTGTAAAATCAGCATCACCACATTCGTCGTTAATACAACTGCAAGCATCTCGATTGCTTCTACTAAAAATGATGGGAAAGAAAATTGTTTCTCCAGATACTCCATTAAAATAATAACAACTGTATTTGCGATGGTAACTGACATCAAATTAAAAATACTATCCGCTTTTTGAGCTGGTGTTGCTTTTTTGTCGAATAGAATTTTGATAGAATCCACAAGAGCCAGAACTAAATCCTTCACTAGATTCATAATACGCTTTACCGTATCTTTGACAATCGTAAGTAAAATATCAAAAAACGTTTTTAGTAGCTTTTTAAGAGAGTTTCCGGCAAAGTTAGCTAGAATATATTTCAGTTTCGATGACACATACTTTATCACACGCTTTCCTGCTTTTTTTATGTCATGAAAAAAACTTCCTAACGTCACAAAGCCATTGCTAAAAATCGCTTTGACTTCATAGACTAGTGGCGGTAGGAAATAGTAGATCAATTGACCAGTCATAATTTTCCCCATAGACATCGAGGTTGCGAGGACTGCATCACCGCTAACTTTTCTATAGTTTGTGTGTTTTAACGCGGTCATACTTTCAACATTTCCTATATGACGATAATTTCTCTCAAGCTCCTTTTTTACTTGCTTTGGAACTTTTCCATCTTCGCTTATATAGCCCTTATCCTGTAATACCTTCTTCGTGTCAGGCGAGGCGGTTTCCCAATTTTGGATCGTTTCTTCAACGTTGGGGGCAGCACCCTTGGACTGATTGGCACGTTCATTGATCCATTGCATATTATCTTCGGAATTATAGACTTTTTTCATTTCATCCACATAAGACTGATCCAAATAATTAGAATTGTAGGAAGCGTCTTTTACAGCCCGAACATGGTCACCTTGAATCGTTTCTTTACGTTCCGATTGACCGGTTAAATCATCGTTCATGGAATCACTTTCCGGATTGATTTCACCGTATTTATAGTAAGAACGGGAAGAGTATTTCTTACCAGTTTTATCATAGTACGGTTCGTTTTTTTCGCGCGGACCCTCGAATACTTTTTTAGTGGCATCCGCATTACGTTTGTTGATGTTTTTTAACGTTGATGAAAATTCCGAATCATCGTTGTAATTCATGACTTCCTTTTGGTACTCGGTATTTCCTTGAAGAGGATCATATTCATCTTTATAATCAAAAGATATAATCCGTTTCGCTAATTGATCGGCTGTGATGTATAGATCTCCCATATCAAAATACTTGCGGACAACTTGTCCTGAAATATCCCGTGCACATGAGGTAACCAGCTGCGTCCCAATATTCGCAGATAACAATTCCTTCATATTTGTATTCATTTGGGTCATGATATTAAGGTAAATCTTCTTTTCTTTTTCGGCTAGACTGTTTCTAAACAGTACGACTTTTTTAAGTTCCATGACTATACTCCTTCATCATGTGAATTGATAATTCTTCATCTTGTTTAACGAGAACATTTTTTTGATTTTCAAGCTGCATAAAATCGTTATTCGTTATTTCTTCATTTAACAATTTTGTAAGAATCGGAGTGTTATAGATTTTTTTACATAAAATAAAAAATAAGAAAGAGTTCTTAACGAATAGATAATGTCGATCATAAATGGTCCCTTTAAGTAAGCTAACATCCTTGTTCATTGGAGCATCCGTTGGTTTTTGTTGAACTAGAATCATATTCTTAATGGATTCAGCCTCAAGCATCGCTTCAACCAATTCCATCTCAGGAAGGATCTTCTTTTCAATCGTTTGATCAATCATTTCGATTGTAGAGTAGTATAAAACACCAATTTTTTTATCCATGTTTATGCGTTGTTGTTTAAAATCAATTTGCTTTTCACGGCTTTTGATTTCCATTTGATATTCAGTCAATTCTTCTTTCATTGAAAGGTTTTGACGTCTAGTCTCAGCTCTTACACCAAAAGGTTTGAAAAACGTTTTTTTGAAGACATCATCCTTACTCCAGTCCATATCTGTAATATAACTTTCTGTGGATTCGAAAGCTTTCGTAGGGATCTCTGCAATTTCTTTTTGTTTTTCATTGGCAAAGGTAATCATGCTATCAACATTCCCGAATTTAATTAAAAAGTTGAGAAGATTGTCAATCTTTACTTTTACTTTATTTTTTCTAAAGTTATTTAGTTGTTGAATGCCTCTGTTAAAGTCTTCAATCAATTTGTTCAATATAGCAATCTTAGAATGAATTGTATCTTTATGCTCCGAATGCACATCCTTAAATTCTTCTACTAATGCTCGCCGCTCCGCTTCTCCTGTAAAAGATTGTACCTTACTTGATAACAAATCTAAAAAACTCACCTTGAGGCCTCCTTATAGTAAATAAACTCTTGATATCGACTATTATCTTTACATGCAATAATGACACCGTCTTTTACTAAAAACTCAAAGCGATTATCTTTTTTAATAATAAATTCACCTGTATTCCCAGTAGCCACGTATTGTCCATTTTCATTACTAAAAATTACTTCAACCGTTTCCTCAGGAACTTGCTTAGGTGTTCTTTTTTTGATTTTTAAAATAAGAAAGAATACAAGAATAAAAACTAGAATTAATGCAACTAACATATAACAAATCCCCCTTTCAGCAGAGGGACGGTTCTCCTGCTAGTTTTTCCGGGTAAAGAGTTAGCTGGAGATCGTTCCCTCTGATCCTCAAGCACTTTTATGGTTGTTTTGAGAGTCTTTTACTGTTTATTTTTTACTTCAAGTTCAACAAGGTGCATCTGTAAAAGTTTTTGTTTCATTTTTTCTATAATTGCAGTATAAAATTACCAAACCAATGACCCAAGTCAATGTTAATTTAACTTTTATTTTTTTTATCCTTTTTCTTTCTCCTAAAATTGAAGTTCAAAATATGCAGCCTGTCATGGAGACGGGGATAAAACCAATAATATTGACTGCCCTCTTGTATTTACAATATTCTTCTCTGTCGCTAATCTGTCTGCTAATGGTTTTTCCTGCCTTTATTAATCAGCCTAAACGGGCTTTTAAAGGTTTAATTTTTGGGAATTTAATTGGAGGGATTTTTCTATTATCCTTTACAATTTTAAGTATTCTAGTTCTTGGGGTCGATAATTCAGTAAGGCAATTGTATCCAAGTTATTCATTAGCTAGAAAAATTAATGTAGGGGGATTTGTACAACGTTTAGAAGCAATGCTCGCCATAATATGGTTCATTTCACTTTATTTCAAAATGATCATTTATTTTTTTGGATCTGCAGTTGGATTTGCACAAATATTAAATTTAAAAGATTACAGGCCGTTGACATTACCATTAGGTATGATTTTGGTAGTTCTTTCTTTGGTCATATACCCAAATATTACATATTCACGGTCAGCAAGTCTCGATGTTTGGACTCCACTTATGATAACAATCGGGTTTTTATTCCCATTATCCTTATTGTTCGTAGATTTAATTCGAAAAAGAATCCTCAGTAAAATAACAGCAAAAAATTAAAAAAACATAGAAACCTGTTCGAGAAGAGGATTTTATTAAGGCCCCCTATGAACAGGTTAGTATAAAAAAATGGTTTATCTAATAGTGGGAATCGAATTAAAAGAAAAACACACGAGATTAACGTGTGTTTTTCTTTTTCGTAAACAACGAGTTAAAACGTAATAGCTTATCGGTTTTTTCGTTTAGTGCTTTTATTTTTAGGGACATTATCGTAAAACTTTCTTTTCTTTTTCGCCTTGTTACCCTGACCGCCACCCGTTTCAGACTTTTGATTGCGGTCTTGAGTACGGTCGCCTTGCTGTTTATTGCGCCGCGGTTTCTTCGTATCACTGCCTGTTTTGAATACCTTTGGCGTCTCGACACGTTCACGGCGTGTACCTTTCATGCCGACAATTTCAAAATCGATAGAGCGTTCATCTTTATTAACCTTAACCACCCTAACGGTAATTTCATCACCAATTCGGAAGACATTTCCTGTCCGCTCGCCAATCATCGCAAGGTGGCGCTCATCGTAACGATAGTAATCATCCGTCATATAGCTGACATGGACGAGGCCTTCAATCGTATTTGGCAGCTCCACAAACATTCCAAAATTGGTGACAGAGCTGATAATGCCGTCATATTCCTCGCCAATCTTGTCCTCCATGTACTCTGCTTTCTTCAAATCGTCCGTTTCTCGCTCGGCATCCACCGAGCGTCGCTCCATTTTTGAAGAATGATCCGCAATTTCAGGTAAGCGCGCATTCCATTTTTCCTGCGTGGTTGAATCAAGCTTTCCTTCGATTAAGTAGGTCCGGATTAAACGATGAACAATTGTATCCGGATATCGGCGAATCGGCGAAGTGAAATGGGTATAGAACTCTGTTGATAAACCAAAATGTCCAAGACTTTCTGGATCATATTTGGCCTGCTGCATCGAGCGAAGCATAACCTTCGAAATAACCATTTCCTCAGGCTTTCCTTGAACCTCTTCAATAATCTCTTGAAGCGCCTTAGGGTGGACATCATTTGCTGTCCCTTTTACAATGTAGCCGAAATTGGTGATAAACTCGAAAAACCTGCGTAGTTTATCCTCCTTGGGATCCTCGTGAATACGGTAAATAAACGGAACTTCCATCCAGTGAAAATGCTCTGCCACGGTTTCATTGGCGGCAAGCATAAACTCTTCAATTAATCGTTCAGCCACCGAACGCTCGCGAAGAACGACATCGGTTGGTTTTCCTTCCTCATCAACCAGAACCTTTGATTCCTTAAAATCAAAGTCGATCGCTCCCCGCTTCATCCGTTTGTTTCGTAAGATAGCAGCCAACTCTTCCATCATTTCGAACATGGGTACAAGTGGTTCGTATCTAGCTCGCGTTTCTTCATCATTTTCAGCAAGAATCATATTTACAGCATGATAGGTCATTCGCACCGTTGTTTTAATCACACTTTGAAAAATCTCATGCGAAACAACGGCGCCCTCTGAGGTAATTTCCATTTCGCAGGATAGTACCAACCGGTCTACCTTCGGATTTAAGGAACAGATTCCATTCGATAAACGGTGGGGAATCATCGGGATGACTCGGTCGACTAAATACACACTCGTAGCCCGTTCTTCCGCTTCCAGGTCAATTGGCGTGCCTTCTTTTACATAATAGCTAACGTCTGCGATATGGACGCCAAGCTTATAGTTGCCGTTCTCAAGCCTTGTCACAGTTACTGCATCATCAAGGTCCTTAGCATCGGCCCCATCAATCGTGACAATCGTTTCATTTCGAAGATCGCGGCGATTGGCCAATTCACTTTCAGCAATGGTGTCAGGCACCTCGTTTGCCTGTTTTAACACTTCGTCAGGAAAGGCCATTGGTAAACCGTGCTTATGTATGACTGAAAGGATGTCTACGCCCGGATCGTTTTTGTGTCCAAGAATCGTAATCACTTCGCCCTCAGCACTCTTCCGCCCTTCTGGGTAAGTGGTCAGCTTTACAACCACCTTATGGCCTTCGACCGCCCCTTTGGAGGCTGCCTTTGGAATAAAAATATCACTGGCAAACTTCTTATCATCTGGAATGACAAAGCCAAAGCTTTTGCTTTCCACATACGTTCCAACAATTTGCTGGACTCCGCGTTCAATGATGCGAATAATGCTTCCTTCCCGGCGCTGACCCGTGCTTTCAGTAGACACACGTGCTAGGACAATATCTCCATGCATGGCGGTGTTTGTTTCATTAGGCGGAATAAAAATATCATCCATCCCAGGTTCATCTGGTGCGACAAACGCAAAGCCTTTTGCATGACCGATAAGTTTTCCACGAATTAAGTTCATTTTCTCTGGAAGTCCGTATCGGTTACTGCGTGTTCTAACGACTAAGCCCTTTTCCTCCATTTGCACCAGTGCTTTTACAAACTCCTTAAAATCACTAGAGTCCTGGATGCCAAAGGCTGTTTCAAGTTCTTGAACAGTCAATGGCTTGTAAGCCTCATCTTTCATATATTGTAAAACCTTATCAATATGCTTTTGTATATTATCTTCCAAACTAATCCTCCTTTGTAGTTGCTTTGTTAATCGCGCCAGTCTAGCTTTTCTAAGAATGTATAAACATCCTCATGTAATTGCTCCCGTTCTTTGTCAAGGGTAATGACGTGACCGGATTCTTCATACCATTTCAAATCCTTAACGACTGATTCGATTTCGTTATAAATAATATTCGCACTTTCAGTGTTAATCATCTTGTCATGGCGTGCCTGAACGACAAACGTGGGCGCATAAATCATATCCACATTTTCACGTACATCGGCGATCAATACCTGTAAGGCCTTTAATGTTTTCATTGGTGTCTGCTTAAACTCATTCATTTCGATTTCGATTTGCTCGTTTAATTTTCCTTCACGTTTTTTATATTCTCGAGCGTATTCAAGAATTCCTTCATACATAACTTCTTCACTTTTTATATGCATCGGTGCACACATCGGAATAATGGCTTTTATAGGTACAGTGTATCCCAATTTCAAGGAAAATACGCCACCTAGGGATAATCCTGCCACTGCAATTTCTGAGTGACCTTTATTTTTCAAAAATTCATAGCCATTGATGACATCCTGCCACCAATCTTCTGGACCAGTATGAACAAGTTCTTCAGGAGGTACGCCGTGCCCTTTGTAGTGCGGGGCATGACAGGAATACCCTTTTTTCTCTAAAAAACGTCCCAGCATCCGGACGTCTGCGGAGTTTCCAGTAAAGCCATGTAAGAGAAGAACGGCCCTATTTCCTCCTTCAAAAGTAAATGGTTTAGGTAAAGCAACTTTCATGATAAAAACTCCCTTAATTTCAATTCACTTAGTATAGTTTTAGCAAAGCAATGGTGAACATTCCAGAAAAATGGCTTACGCTTCAGGTAATATTTTTTTCAATCAAACAAAAAACCTGACCACTCAGGCCAGGTTCGTGTGTGAAGGATTAGATTTTAAAGTAAGTCACTGCAATAGACAGCAGAATAAACAAGATTGCTAAAACAATCGTAATACGATGTAGAATCAAGTCAAGTCCGCGTGCTTTTTGCTTACCAAATAGAGATTCTGCACCACCAGAAATGGCACCAGATAATCCAGCACTTTTACCAGATTGAAGGATAACAACACCAATTAGTCCGATACTTACGATCACTAATAAAATTACTAAAAACGTATGCATGTAGGCCACCTCCTGTAGTCGTACAATTCACAGTATATTAAATTTATCATATTTTGTCGCTTAAGACAATAGTCCTTATTCCTAATAATTTAAGCTGATTGTTGATTGGAACGGATACAGCGAAGACTCCTCCGGGAGGACGGGGCAGAGGAGACCCCGCAGGCGCTAAGCGCCGAGGAGGCTCCCCTGACCGTCCGTGGAAATTAACAGGCATCTTTAATAGAGCGAATAAAAAAAGGCACACATCCGAAAATGTGCGCCTTTTGAGCAACATTATTTGCTTAAGTTATAGAATGTCTTCTTCCCTAGGTACTGTGCAGTTTCACCTAATTGATCTTCAATGCGAAGCAATTGGTTGTATTTTGCAACACGATCTGTACGAGAAGGTGCACCAGTTTTGATTTGACCTGCATTCGTTGCAACAGCAATGTCAGCAATGGTGTTGTCTTCTGTTTCACCAGAGCGGTGAGAGATGACAGCTGTGTAACCAGCGCGTTTTGCCATTTCAATCGCGTCAAATGTTTCAGTAAGGGTACCGATTTGGTTCACTTTGATAAGGATGGAGTTCCCAATCCCTTTTTCAATACCTTCAGCAAGTTTACGTGTATTGGTAACAAATAAATCATCACCAACTAATTGAACTTTTTTGCCAAGGCGTTCAGTTAAAAGCTTGTGACCTTCCCAATCATTTTCATCTAAACCGTCTTCGATTGAGATAATTGGGTATTTAGAAGAAAGTTCTTCGTACCAATCAACCATTTCAGCAGAAGTTTTCACAACACCTTCGCCAGCAAGATGGTATTTTCCATCTTCCTTGTTGTAAAACTCAGAAGATGCAGCATCCATAGCAAGCATAACTTCTTCACCTGGTTTGTAGCCAGCTTTTTCGATTGCTTCTACAATTGTTTGAAGTGCTTCTTCGTTTGATCCTAAGTTTGGAGCAAAACCGCCTTCGTCACCAACCGCAGTGTTAAGGCCTTTGCCTTTAAGAACAGATTTTAACGTATGGAAAATTTCTGCGCCCATACGAAGAGCTTCTTTAAAGTTTGGTGCACCAACAGGCATAATCATGAATTCTTGAATATCTACGTTGTTATCTGCGTGTTCCCCGCCATTAACGATATTCATCATTGGTACAGGAAGTTGCTTGGAATTGAAACCGCCAAGGTATTGGTATAAAGGAATATCTAAGTAATTTGCTGCCGCATGAGCAACCGCCATAGATACACCAAGGATTGCGTTTGCACCTAATTTACCTTTGTTTTCAGTTCCATCAAGCTCGATTAAAGCTTGGTCAACAGAAACTTGGTCTAACACGCTGAATTCTTCACCAATAAGGTGAGGTGCGATAATTTCGTTTACATTGTCAACCGCTTTTTGAACACCTTTGCCAAGGTAACGTTCTTTGTCACCGTCACGTAGTTCGACAGCTTCATATTCACCAGTGGAAGCACCACTTGGAACCATAGCGCGGCCAAATGCACCTGATTCAGTAAATACTTCAACTTCAACAGTAGGGTTACCGCGGGAATCTAATACTTCACGAGCGTATACGTCTGCAATAAATGGCATAATAAAATCTCTCCTTAAAATTAAATAATGTTTTGGTCTACTTGATTAACGAACTTCCCGTCATTTCAGCTGGCTTTTCAAGACCTAATAAGTCTAACATAGTTGGCGCTAAATCCCCAAGGATTCCGCCATCACGCAGTTGAATTCCTTGTTTTGTCACAATTACTGGCACAGGATTCGTTGTATGTGCCGTCATTGGTTCGCCTTCAAGTGTAATTACTTCATCGGCATTCCCATGGTCAGCAGTAATAATGGCAGAACCGCCTTTTTCTAGAATTAAATCAATGATTTTTCCTAAGCATTCATCGACTGTTTCAATCGCTTTAATTGTGGGCTCCAGCATACCTGAATGGCCCACCATGTCAGGGTTCGCGAAGTTTAGTAAAATCGCATCAAATTTATCTGCTTGAATTTCTTTGATGAGTGCGTCAGTGACTTCATATGCACTCATTTCCGGCTGAAGATCGTATGTTGCTACCTTCGGAGAGTTGATTAAGATCCGCTCTTCGCCAGGGAACTTTTCTTCACGGCCGCCGCTCATAAAGAACGTAACATGTGGATATTTTTCTGTTTCAGCAATTCTTAATTGCTTCATGTTGTTTTGAGCCAATACTTCACCTAGTGTGTTATCTAAGTTCGATGGTTTAAAGGCAACATATCCATCCACTGATTCACTGAAGTGGGTTAAGCACACGAAGAATAATTCTTTCGGATGCTTTGGTCCGCGGTCAAAAGAACGGAAGTCATCATTCGTAAACGTATTGGAAATCTGAATGGCCCGGTCTGGACGGAAGTTATAGAAAATAACCGCATCATTGTCCTTGATTGTTGCAACCGGCTGTCCATCTTCTTTTGTAATCACAGATGGGATCACGAATTCATCAAAGATTCCATGTGAATAAGAGTCTTCAACCACGTCTAAAGGGTTTGAGTAGGCAGGGCCCTCGCCATAAACCATAGAACGGTACGATTTTTCGACACGCTCCCAGCGTTTATCACGGTCCATAGAGTAGTATCTCCCTGAGATCGTTGCAAATTCACCTACACCGTATTCCTTCATTTTTTCTAATGTCTCTTGAATATATTTCCTTGCTGTTTTCTGACCTACATCACGGCCGTCAAGGAAAGCATGTACATATACCTTTTCCACGCCTTCTTCTTTTGCCAATTTCAGCAAAGCAAACATATGTTGAATATGGCTATGTACACCACCATCTGACAACAATCCGAACAAATGAAGGGCAGTGCCATTTTTCTTAACGTGCTCCATCGCACCCGTAAAGGTTTCATTTTTTTCAAATTCACCTTCTCGAATCGCTATGTTCACTCTTGTTAAGCTTTGGTAAACAATACGACCAGCACCGATATTCAAGTGTCCTACTTCTGAGTTACCCATTTGTCCTTCTGGAAGGCCTACTGCCTCACCAGAAGCTGTTAAATGAGAGTTAGGATACTCACTCCAAAAGCGGTCAAAATTAGGTTTTTTCGCCTGCGCAACCGCATTTCCTTTTGTTTCGCCCCTGCATCCAAAGCCGTCAAGGATGATAAGAGCAACTGGAGATTTACTCATAGCTGCCTGCCTCCAGTAGTTGTAAGAAAGATTGTGCTTCAAGGCTTGCTCCGCCTACTAATGCACCATCGATATCTGGTTGCGCCATATATTCCTTAATATTTTCTGGTTTCACACTGCCGCCATACTGAATTCGTACAGCATCGGCCACATCTTGCGAGAATTGCTGTGCTACGACCTGACGGATATGCGCACACACTTCATTCGCATCGGCTGAAGTAGAGGATTTCCCTGTACCAATCGCCCAAATTGGTTCGTACGCGATGACAGTTTGCTTTACTTGATCAGCAGATAAGCCTTTTAGAGCTTTTGCCACTTGATCGCCAACTAATTTGTTGGTTTCACCATTTTCACGCTGCTCTAATGTTTCACCACAGCATACGATCGGAGTTAAATTGTATTTAAAGGCTACAATTGCTTTCTTGTTGACTGTTTCATCTGTTTCATTGAACATTTCACGGCGTTCTGAGTGTCCGATGATCACATATTGAACTGCAAGGTCAGCAAGTGCTTTCGGGCTGATTTCGCCTGTAAATGCTCCGCTTTCTTCAAAGTGCATATTTTGAGCACCAATTTTTACATTCGTTCCTTCTGTTACTTCGACGAGACTTTGTAAAAATAAAGCTGGTGCGCAGATTACAGAATCCATTTTTTCTGGGACAGGTACAAGTCCTTTTACTTCCTCAGCAAAGCTTTTTGCTTCAGAAAGTGTTTTGTTCATTTTCCAGTTACCTGCAATAATTGGTTTACGCATACTGGCACATCCTTTCATCTTTCCTACTTTTTGAAAAGGGATTTTTGCAAAATTCACTCCCTTTCCGCGGGCTCGCCCGTGAGCCTCCTCGGTCGTTCCTCCCTGCGGGGTCTCACCTGGCTCACGTTCCCGCAGGAGTGTCGTAAATTTCGCAAAAATCAATTCTTTTAATAAATTTATTTATCGTTCAATGCCACGACTCCTGGTAGGGCTTTGCCTTCCATAAATTCAAGTGACGCGCCGCCGCCTGTGGAGATGTGGCTCATTTTATCTGCTAAATTGAATTTTTCAACGGCTGCTGCAGAATCTCCGCCGCCAATAACTGAATATGTACCTTCTGCTTCAGCAAGTGCTTCTGCGACTGCTTTTGTGCCGCCAGCGAATTTGTCGATTTCAAACACGCCCATTGGTCCATTCCAAATCACTAGTTTTGATTTTTGGATCACATCACGGTAGATTTCAGCCGTTTTTGGTCCAATATCAAGTGCTTCCCAATCCGCTGGAATTTCTTCAATGCCCACTACTTTTGAATTAGCGTCTGCAGAGAAATCATCCGCCACTACAGCATCAACAGGCATATAGAAATTAACACCCTTAGCCTTTGCTTTTTCAATAAATGAGTTTGCAAGATCAATCTTGTCTGCCTCTAGAAGGGATTTCCCTACTTCGTGACCTTGTGCTTTCACGAATGTATAAGCAAGTCCGCCGCCGATGATTAAGTTATCGACTAATTCTAATAGGTTTTCAATAACACCGATCTTGTCCTTTACCTTAGCTCCACCGATAATCGCTGTAAATGGACGCTCAGGATTGGAAATTGCTTTTCCAAGTACATCCAATTCTTTTTCCATTAAAAGTCCGGAAACGGCTGGTAAAATATGTGCAATCCCTTCAGTTGATGCATGGGCACGATGTGCTGCACCAAAGGCATCATTTACATAAACATCCGCCAGTTCAGCAAAAGCTTTTGCCAACTCTGGATCATTCTTCTCTTCACCAGGATAGAAACGAACATTTTCAAGCAGCAGAACATCGCCTTCGGACATGGTTTCAATCAATGCTTTGACCGAATCACCATAAGCTTCATCTGCTTTTTTCACGTCTTTACCAAGCAGTTCAGACAGTCTGACACCGACTGGAGTTAAGCGCATGTCTTCGACTACTTTCCCTTTTGGACGGCCGAAATGGCTGGCTAGAATGACTTTAGCGCCTTGATCTACTAGATATTGAATCGTTGGAAGTGCTGCACGAATCCGCGTTTCATCGGTAATTTTCCCCTCTTGCATTGGAACGTTAAAATCAACCCGGCAAAATACGCGTTTACCTTTTACATCGACATCTTTGAGCGTTTTCTTATTCATAAAGGACCTCCTAAGTATTAAAGCGTAAGCGCCTTGTTAGCGGCGCAGAAGCTAGGCAGTAATCTTATTATAACTAAAAAGGGGAAGGGGGCATATACTCCCCGCTCCCCTTTGGAAAACCTTTGTATTTGTAACGTCTTATGATTGAACTCCAATCATTGTCTGTTTAGATATTAAAGTCCTTTTTTTGCTAGGTAATCTACAAGGTCAACAACGCGGTTAGAGTAACCAACTTCGTTATCGTACCAAGATAATACTTTTACCATGTTGCCTTCAAGAACCATTGTAGATAATGCATCGATTGTTGAAGAAACTGTAGCGCCGTTATAGTCAGTAGATACTAATGGCAGGTCGCTGTAAGCTAAGATGCCTTTTAATGGGCCTTCAGCAGCAGTTTTTAATGCTTGGTTTACTTCTTCAGCTGTAACATCTCTTTCTAATTCTGCTACTAAGTCAACAACAGAAACGTTTGGAGTTGGAACACGCATAGCCATACCGTTTAATTTACCTTTAAGTTCAGGTAAAACAAGAGCGACTGCCTTAGCAGCACCAGTTGAAGTTGGGATCATGTTTTCAGCTGCTGCACGAGCACGGCGGTAGTCCTTGTGTGGTAAGTCAAGGATTTGTTGGTCATTTGTGTATGAGTGAACAGTTGTCATCATTCCACGCTTGATTCCGAATGTATCATTTAATACTTTTGCAAATGGAGCCAGGCAGTTTGTTGTACAAGAAGCGTTAGATAATACGTGGTGGTTATTTGGATCGTATTTATCTTCGTTTACACCCATAACAATTGTGATATCTTCATTGTCTGCTGGAGCAGAGATAATAACTTTTTTAGCTCCTGCTTCAAGGTGTTTTGCAGCATCTTCACGCTTTGTGAAACGGCCTGTTGATTCAACTACAACCTCAACACCAAGATCTCCCCAGCCTAATTGTGCAGGATCGCGCTCTGCGATAACTTTTACTTTATGTCCGCCTACTACTAAGTATTCTCCATCAACTGTAACGTCTTCTGCAAGAGTTCCGTGAACAGTATCATATTTTAAAAGATGTGCAAGCATATTTGCATCTGTTAAGTCATTAATTGCTACGATTTCCACATTGCTGTTGTTTAAAGCCGCACGAAATACGTTACGACCAATACGTCCAAATCCGTTAATACCAACTTTTACTGACATGATAAATTTCCTCCTTTAAATTGGGTAAGGATGTTTTTTATTTTAAAAAGGATTTACCCTTTTAATAACGTTCTTGCTGCACCTTCATCTGTAATTAATATCGTTGATGTCGGCGCTTGTTTTAAATATGCTTTGATGGCTTTTGCCTTCGAGCCCCCACCTGCAACAGCGATGACATTCGGAATGTTGACTAAATCTTCTAACTGCAGCCCAATCGTTAAGACTTTATGAAGGATTTCTCCTTGTTCGTTAAAATAATAGCCAAATGCTTCACCCACAGCTTTTTCATTTTCCAGCTTATGCAAAACTTCAGGGTCCGTTTTGCGTCGCTCAGCCATTGTGATAGCATCCCCAATCCCATGAATAACCATGCTTGCTGATTTTATTAGTTTTAATACTTCATAAATGCCAGGTTCTTTGATAAGCGATTCATAAATATCGGTACTTACCTGGTCAGGTACGTAAAACACTCGATGGTTCGTATGGGTGTTATTCGACATGATCGAGCAAATCGTATTTGCTTGATTGTGAACATCCTCGCCTACTCCGCCCCTAGCCGGGACAAAAAGTATTTCCTTTTGGGAAAGCTCTGGTGAAAGTCTGTCTGCGACAGCAGCCATCGTTGAACCACCAGTTACAGCAATGATATTTTTTCCGCCGAGTAGTTTTTTCATGCACACAGCACTTGCCTTGCCCAGTTCACCTTTAACCATCGGCGATTCATCACTATCTCCAGGCACGATGATGACTTTTTTAATGCCGAGGCGGTGTTTTAATTCCAACTCCATCACATCAATACCTTTTAACTCACGCATAAAACCTTCTAAGTCTTCTAGCAAATTTTTCCCTTCAGGAGTTAAGCTCATTCCCACATTATTTGTGTAAATTAAATCTTGCTCCCTTAAGAATTCTACTTCGCCGCGAAGGACTCTTTCCGTATATCCCAGGCTGACCGCTACACTCCTTCTCCCTACCGGCTGCATAAAACCTATATATCTTAGGATAGAATATCTCTTTTGCAGAACCTGAAGGAGGTCGGGCAATAGTCTTTTCTGGATATCGATAAATGACTGCATGAATCACATGCTCCTTTATTATATGTAGTTGGTCTAAAAATGTCCACCATAGACATATTGTGTCCCACTACATTAAAAAAAAATCACCCTTGCTACGTTTTTCATTGTAACAGGAGTGAAAATCTATTTCAACTATTAAGGTTGGCTTTTTTTTCTTGCAAACGGTTACTTATGTCAAATTTGTTAATGACGCCAAAACCGGCCTCTACCCCATCGATATAAACGACTGGAATCATTAACCCGTATTGTTCGGTTAATTCATCACTGGACTCAATATCAATTTCTTCTAAATTGAAATTCCACTCGTTTTTGAGCTCGAGTAAGGTGTCTTTTGCCTTGTCACAAAGCGGACAACTTTTCCTTGTATATAACGTAATGATTGTTTGCTCCATTATTTTGTTCCTTTCAGTCAAACCTTTTTCTCTTCGCAGAGGATGGAATTCCCAACTGATCCCGGTACTTTGCAATCGTCCTTCTTGAAACCACCATACCTTCCTCTGTTTTTAATTGTTCGACAATATCTTGATCAGAAAGCGGTTTTTGTTTAATCTCATTTTCAATTAACGTCGCAATTTTCTTTTTTACTTGTGTGGATGAGGTATTTTCATCCACCGACACGTTTTGAATCGTACTTGTAAAAAAAGACTTTAATGGAAACGTCCCGTTTGGTGTTTGCACATATTTTTCGCGAACAGCGCGGCTGACGGTAGATTCATGAATATTAAGTTCTCCAGCGATTTCCTTCATAGTCATTGGTACTAGATATTGTGATCCTTTTTGAAAAAATGCAGTCTGCTTTTCAATAATTTTTGCAATCACCCTTGTTAGTGTCTCTTTCCGCTGCTCTATACTTTTTTGAATCCACTGGTAATCCTGCAGTTTATCCTGCAGGAAGCGGCTTACTTGTTGGTCTTGGTCTTTGAATTTATGATAATACTGCTCATTAAGACTTATCCTTGGCAGCGATTCATCCGACATCCTGACGGTTAGTCCCTCGCTCGTTTGCTCGACAATCGCGTCCGGAATAATATAGGTGGTAACTTCTTTGCCTAAAATAGTTCCCGGTTTGGGGTTCAGGGACTGAATTTGGTCAAAGATATTTTGAATATCTTTAAGGGTTACCTTCAATTCCTTGGCAATTGGTTTCCACTTCTTTTCGGCGAATGGAATGAAATAATCAGAGATAATCTTTTGAGCTAATTCATTAGCAGGATCTAGATAATATAGTTGCATCAATAGGCACTCTTGAAGGTCCCTTGCACCAATCCCCGCTGGCTCCAGTGTTTGGATGATGGCTAGGCATTCTTCAGCTACCTCTTCCGATACTCGTAGTTTTTGGGCGATTTCATTAAGGTCGCCACCAAAGTAACCGTTTTCATCCAAATATTGAATGAGAAGACGAATCACACTTAATTGTTCCCCCGATAAATTCGTTAGTTTTAATTGAGAAAGTAAATAATCTTCAAGCGAAAATGGTTTGTCAGCGATTTGTTCAATCCAGTCCTTTTCAGCTTTTTGGTGCTTACTACGATTTCGGTCAATAAGTGGATTCATTGGTTTAATATTGCTATTTTCAATCTGCAATAGGGGATTTTCAAGTGCCTTATCTTCTAAAAAAGCAGTTAACTCCTGGGCAGAGTACTGCAACAATGCAATAGCCTGCGATAACTCTTGCGTCATCGCCAATTTTAATGTTTGCTGTTGCCATAAACCAGCCTTCAAGTTCATTCTGATCCCCCCTGTTTTCTATTTTACACGAAGGAATGAAATTCGGGAATGGAAAATGATAATCAGGTAGCTAAGTGACCATTTTTGATTCATTTAGCATGGTGGATTTACTTGGATTTACTTTTATTTAGATACATTTTTGGTGGTTTTGTGCCATTTTATCAAGGTATTGTGCAATTTCGAGTGAATTTTGTGCCATTTTCGATAGGTTTTGTGTAGTTAGACATTTACTGGAAAAACCAAACTATTTTTCCAATAAAAAAACCCCTGTTAAAAATAACAGGAAGCTTTAATGACGCCCTCGGCAGGAATCGAACCCACATCTCAAGAACCGGAATCTTACGTGCTATTAAGTAATTCTTTCCCTTAATTGTATAAAATAAATTAGCTTTACGGCTATGTTCTTCACCATCCGCTTTATGTTAAACGATATATTTTACTTGGCCTACCACGAGAGGCAGATCCTTCCGAACCCATGTACTCCGCTAAACCCACTTCTGTTAAACTGGTAACCATCCGTCTAACATTTCTCTCATCGAGACGAAGATGGGTAGCTATTTCTTTTGTTGTAAAACCTGTTAAGCCCAATCGTCTTACAATCGCTGCTAGTTTACTATACATTCGAACACTTACATTTCCTTTTTCTAGCTTTTCTAGAAAATCCTTATCTTCAAGTCGATAAGAATAAGACAACTCATCGTCTTTCCCTGCAGATTCGATTACCTGCCCATCCTCCTGGATAATTACAATTCCACGATCCTTCCTTTCTTTGGACCGCTGGATTGCACTAAGAGCATTAACCTCAGCTGCAAAGACTGTTTCTCCATAACCAATTCCAACTGCGATCGTCGACTCGGATTCAAGAGATAGCTGATCCACCGTCTGAACCAGCATGCTAATATTTCGCTCAATGGCACCACGCGAACTAAAAATAACATATCGCCCATTCCCACGCTCCATGAGAGAACCGTCTAAGGACTCACACAACCGAATTAACGATTCCTTAAGACGGGTCTCCAAATACTGTAAACGGTAGGGGCTCCTTGCTTTTTCAGCAATCTTATCAAAATCATTAATATCAATGATTCCCACACCAATTTGAGTATCCTTAAAATAGAAGGCCCTTACCTTTTCCTCCAAAATTCGCATGGTTTGCTGAATTTCAAGACTTGTAGGGGTATACCAGTAGGCTGGAACACCTGCTGCTAGTAAACTTTTATAAACCCCCTCGAAACAAGTTATTGCAACATCAATCTTACCTTCTTCCCATAAGTTTAGGTGATACTTCAGTAACTCGTTTGGATTGGTCTGTATTCCATATCTTTTAATGTAAACATTAGAAACGGGTACATCAATCTGTTCTAATGCTTCTTCTATTTTTGTCTCTTCAAGCTCATCGATACTAACCCTTTCGACGATTACATGGTGGTTAAGAGCCGTCTGCAAAAAACAACGGTAAAGACTTGCTTCTGTATGTTGAATATGTATCAATTGTTCATCAGAATTCATGATTTTTTTTGCAATAATATAGGAAAGCTTACCCGAAAAAAACCAAATATCAACCTGATGATCATTTTCTTTGACGATGGCACCAGTCTCCTGAAAATGGTTGTACGGAAAAGGTAAAAATCGCAAGCTCAAATCCATTTTCTTCGTAAGAGTTAAAATTCGATCTACCGAAGTTTTAGGGCCTACAATTCCAATCTGATACATATGTACCTACCTTCCAGTACCTGATCACTAGGCACTTATCTGTTTTCTTATAGGTTACACGATGATTTTCCCTTTTGTCTAGAACAGTATGCAGCTAACTCAGCTCCTGTATAAAACCAAACCGTGTCAATTGATTTTTTGTCATTTGATGAAACAATTAATCTACCTCTATTTGGAGAAGTCGTAGATTTTTTAAATTTATCATTTCCACCAAGATATAACTTGATAACAGTACTTTACAATTTAAAATTCCTTTCTCTACCACTTGTGAACGAATTCACTTAGCATTCATGGTGTGAATTTTCAAAAAATATATTGCAATATGAAAACAATTAAAATAAAATCTTTTTAGGGTAATTACCTCTTTTTAACCTTAAAACCTATCTACAAATTTTGCTAATCATCGTGGAAGCATCATGGTTAAGCTAAAGTGTCCTAGTTGTTTTTTTATTTGTTAGGATAAAGTTAGCTTATCTAAGTATTACTTAAAAAATTGGAAAGGAGTTATTTATTTTAAGTAAAGTACTAAGCTATTTATGTTTCTAGAGGTCATTTAGAATTTTTATGGTAGTAGTAGGACAAATAATAATATACCCCAATAAGAGAGAGGGAATTTCATGAATCAAGAACAATATTTAAAAAAGAAAATGGGCTTTTGGTCACTTACAGCACTATCTCTTGGAGGAATTATTGGATCAAGCTGGCTTTTTGGACCATGGAATACGGCAAAAATGGCTGGACCTGCAGCTATTATGTCATGGATTATTGCGGCATTCGTTATCACTCTTATTGCCCTTGTTTATGCTGAATTAGGAAGGGTAAGACCAGAAGCAGGAGGGTTGGCCCGTTATCCCCTTTATTCCCACGGGAAATTACTTGGTACCGTGACAAGTTATTCTATTTGGCTTGGCTACTGTGCCACTGCACCCGTGGAATCGTCAGGAGTTATTCAATACGCTAATCAGTTCTGGCCTGGACTATATGATTTAACTAAGGAGCAACTAACTACAACAGGAATTCTGGCATCGACTGTTTTAATGGTATTATTTGTGGTTGTGAACTATTTTGGTGTGAAATTATTTGCTGTCACGAATACCGTTATTACCACGATTAAATTTATCGTACCTCTTCTCACCATTATTGCTTTCTTTATGACAGGTTTTCATGCAGAGAATTATACAAGTCATGGGTTCGCCCCTTATGGATTTGGAGCAGGACTAAGCGCAATCTTAACTAGTGGTATATTTTTTGCCTATACAGGATTTGGGAATGTGATTATGATGGGCGGCGAGGTTAAAAACCCAAGGCGTAATATTCCACTTGCTCTTATCGCATCTCTATCAATTTCTGCTATTTTATATGTTTTACTTCAAATCGTTTTTATTGGGGCCGTTCCACCAGAAATGCTGGCTAACGGTTGGAGTGGAATTAAATTTGACTCTCCATTTGCGAATTTAGCACTTATGGCGAATATGGTTTGGCTATCTTGGACCATTACAGCGGACGCAATGATTTCCCCAACTGGATCAGCGCTTGCTTATACAGCCGGGACTTCAAGACATGTTTTTGCAATGGCGAAAAGTGGATTCCTGCCATCTTATTTCGGATCCATTAATAAAAAATTTGGGGTTCCAACACGTGCACTCACTCTCAACTTCCTTATCGGATTGCTTTTCTTGTTCCCTTTAAAGAGCTGGACTGCGATTGTAGCAATTGTTGGAGCAATTGGGATTTTTAAATACGCTTCAGCATGTGTCACAGTAATGGTTTTTCGTAAGGTTGGTTTGACAAAAGACAACGGTATACTAGGCATGCCTATTATTGCTCCTTTAGCCTTTGTATTTGCTACTTTACTTATCTATTGGACAAACTGGAGCAGAGTTCAACTTGCCATTTGGGGATTAGTGATTGGACTTGCAGGATATTTAATTGTTCATTTTATCAATAAACATAAATCGATAGAAATCTTTGGCGGGATCTATCTTGTTTTTTATATTCTGATGCTCGTTGGGATTTCATCAATCGGAAATTTTGGTGGTAAGGGAATGATTCCAGAGCCCTTTATGTCCGTTATCGTGGCAATAATAGGAATCATTTTTTACTACTTTGCAGTTTATAACGGTATTTGGTATATGCGAAAAAAGGGAAACATTCAAGAATTTCAAGATATGGGAAATGCCGTTTAATAACAATTTCATTTTATAAAAGGAGAATTGCTTATGAAGCTTTGGGGAGGACGTTTTAGAAAAGAAGAAAATAAACTAATGGAGGACTTTAATAGTTCACTTCATGTTGATAAGAGGATTTATTCTGAAGATATTAAAGGCAGTATTGCACATGTAAATATGCTTGCGAAATGTGAATTACTAACAACGGATGAAGGAGAAAGTATTACTAAGTCTCTTCTTTCGATATTGGAAGATATCGAAAGCGGAACATTAGCGATCGAAGGAGATTTTGAAGATATTCATAGTTTTGTTGAAGCAAAGTTAACAGAACGAATAGGGGAAACAGCAAAAAAACTTCATACAGCAAGAAGTCGAAATGACCAAGTTGCTTTAGATATCAGACTTTACGCAAAAAATAAGGCGTTAGAAGTGATCGAGTATATTGATAGGCTGCAAAATAGCCTGAAAGAAAAAGCAAATGCAAACAATGTGATTATGCCAGGATACACCCATTTACAGCGAGCTCAAGTAGTCACTCTTAAGCACCATTTAATGGCCTACTTTAATATGTTGGATCGGGACAGAAAAAGAGTCCTGAATGCGATTGAAATTATGGACGAAAGTCCACTTGGGTGTGGAGCATTGGCAGGAACAACTCATACTATAGACCGAGAAATGACAGCTAAGGAGTTGGGATTTTCAAAACCTGTGTCCAATTTCCTCGATGGAGTTAGTGATAGAGATTATCTATTAGAATTAATGTCTTGTTTTTCGATCATCATGATGCATTTAAGCAGATTAAGTGAGGAACTGATTTTATGGAGTAGTCAAGAGTTTAAATTTATTAGTATTGATGATGCATATTCTACGGGCAGCAGTATTATGCCTCAGAAGAAAAATCCAGACGCAGCAGAGCTTATAAGAGGAAAAACAGGTCGAGTATATGGATCTCTTACTTCACTTTTAACAACGATGAAAGGGTTGCCACTGGCTTACAATAAGGATATGCAGGAAGATAAAGAACCATTTTTTAATACATTGGATACAGTGTTATCATGTCTAGAAATTATGTCTAATATGATTTCTACTATGAAGGTGAATACTGAAAATATGAAAAAAGCTGTGAAATATGGCTTTCTCAATGCAACAGAAGTCGCTGATTATTTAGTTAGCAAAGGGGTTGCATTTAGAGATGCACATAGTATTGTTGGTTCTATTGTCATTTATTGTGAAGATCATAATAAAGGAATAGAAGAGTTGTCTCTTGATGAATTGAAGAACATAAATTCATTAATTGAAGAGGACTTA
>NZ_JBALOS010000040.1:51802-64970 GCF_036962765.1 Neobacillus drentensis | reverse complement strand
GAATAATCATGTTTTTTTACCGTTTTTCTGCTATTTCGTGCAAACAATATCGTTGGCACCTAGTGATTTCACTATTTCTAAGATTATTAAAACAGTTCAACATACTAAAAAAATTATTTTTATTTATACTTTAGTGCAAACGATTGCATTAAGAAGCAGTATTTTAAATATAATTAGTATGTTTAAAATTTTCTTAGAATATCTAATTCACGCTAGAACATAATAAAATCAACTATGTTTTCCCACGGTTGCACACACTTTTAGATTCACAAAAATTTTAAGTATGGGGGTAAATCATGAATAAGAAAAAATTATTTTCTGGAATTGGAGCTGGTCTTCTTTCATTAAGTCTCCTTTTAACGGGCTGTAATAACGCTGATAAAGGTGACGGAGCTAAAGAAGGAACAAAAGGCGGAAATGTTACATTAGATGTATTCCAATTCAAAGTAGAATTCAAAAAGCAATTTGAAGATGCGGCAAAGAAATATGAAGACTCACACAAAGGCGTAAACATCAACATCACAACTGTTGGTGGCGGTGAAGATTACGGTGCAGCTTTAAAATCTAAGTTTGCTTCTGGTAAAGAGCCAGCTATTTACAACATTGGTGGACCACAAGACGTGCAAGATTGGGGAAAGAAATTAGCTGACCTTTCTGATACAGAAGCATCTAAAAAGGCACTAAAAGGAACACTTGATGGTGTAACTAAAGATGGTAAGGTTTTAGGATTACCATACAACCAAGAAGGTTACGGTTTTATCTATAATAAAAATGTTTTCGAAAAAGCTGGCATTGATCCAAAATCTATCAAGAGCTACGCTGACCTTGAAAATGCAGTAAAAACTTTAGATTCTAAGAAAAAAGATCTTGGTCTTAAAGCAGTATTTGCACTTCCTGGTAAAGAAACTTGGGTAACTGGTTTACACTTATCCAACGCTTTCCTTGCGCCTGAATTTGATAACAATGTTCTAACTGCATTCAATGCTAAGAAAGTTGACTTCAAATATGGTGATGCGTTTAAAAAGGTTCTTGACCTTCAAAACAACTATTCTGTACAACCAACTGTAAGCCTTGACTATGCTCAACAAGTAGAAGAATTATTCTCACTTCAAAAAGTCGCAATGATCCAACAAGGTAACTGGGCATATGGCTCAATCGCTGGTATTGATCAAGATTTTGCTGATAAGAGCATTGGTTTCTTACCAATCCCTGTTGAAGGATACAAAGAAGATGCCATTCCTGTTGGTATCCCAATGTACTGGGGCGTAAATAGCAACAAGGACAAAGATACACAAGCAGAAGCTAAGAAATTCTTAGATTGGTTATATACTTCAGACGAAGGTAAAGAGATCGTTATCAACGACTTTAAATTTATCCCTGCTTATGATGGCTTTGATGCATCAAAAATCAGTGATCCACTTTCGAAAGAAATTTATCAATATGCTCAAGATGGCAAGACTATCGGCTGGGCATTCATGGGCTACCCAACTGGCTGGGGACAAGATACACTTGGTGTTCAAATCCAAAAATATTTGAGCAAAGAAGCTAAGTGGGAAGACGTAGTGAAGACTTCAAAAGAAGCTTGGGAAAAAGCAAGAAATAAATAATCCCTTTTGAAATTTATATAATGGGTCCTACTTGATAAAAGCAGGACCCATTATAAATTAGCAGAGAGGCAAGCGGCTGGTTCATAAGGGGGGATAGGTTAGTGTTAGGGTTTTCTTATCAATCAGCCCCTTTTCTTTCAAGAATTTACTAACTTAAAAAAATTACAATTATCACATTGGAGGTTTTTCCCATGATGCGTACTCGTGATATATCATATTGGTTATTTCTAGCCCCGGTTCTTTTAGCATTATCTATGGTCGTTATCATTCCTTTGCTCTTTGGGGTCTATTATTCTTTTACAAACTGGAATGGTATTGAAGTGGGAAGTTTTATCGGCTTTGAGAATTATTTGAATGTTTTTAAAGATAAGGAATTCTTAGATTCATTATGGTTTACTGTGAAGTTTACAGTTGTTTCCATTATTCTTATTAACCTCTTTGGGCTTGCATTAGCACTTATTGTTACATCTAAAATTAAATCAAGTAAGTTTTTGCGTACAATCTTTTTCATGCCAAACCTGATAGGTGGATTAATTTTAGGTTTTATCTGGCAGTTTATTTTTATCAAAGTCTTTGCGGGTATAGGAAATTTATTTGGCATTGAAAGCTTAGAAGGCTGGCTTTCTACGACTCAAACCGGTTTTTGGGGCTTAGTTATCCTAATGAGCTGGCAAATGGCTGGATACATTATGGTTATTTATATCTCATACCTAGAGGGTGTACCAACAGAGCTGATCGAAGCGGCTGAAATTGATGGTGCGAGCTCATTACAGCGACTGCGTTTTATCGTATTCCCGTTAGTTGCACCTGCATTCACAGTTAGTATGTTCTTAACATTGTCGAATACTTTCAAGCTTTACGACCAAAACTTATCATTAACAGCGGGTGGACCTTATAATTCCACACAAATGGTCGCAATGGAGATCTTCAAAACGGCATTTGGTGAAAGTGAAATGGCTTATGCTCAGGCTAAAGCAGTTATCTTCTTTATCATCGTTGCAGCTATTTCCTTAACACAAGTGTACATTAACAAGAAAAGGGAGGTTGAAATGTAATGGGAAGAAAATATAAATTGCCGCTTGAAATCCTTGGTGTATTATTAGGGCTGTTATGGCTGTCTCCCTTTTACTTAATGCTTGTTAACTCCTTTAAAACAAAGAGAGAGATCTTTTCAGACACGTTAAAATTACCGGAAGTATTTACTTTCGATAACTATATCGAAGCATTTAACGAACTTACCTTTTTAAAAACCTTCATGAACTCAGCGATTATTACGGTAGTAAGTGTAGCCATCATCATTATCTTCTCATCCATGGCTGGCTATGCTTTATCTAGAAATAAAAGCAAAATGAGTACGATTATTTTCTTTATGTTTGTTGCGGCGATGTTAATCCCGTTCCAATCCGTTATGATTCCGTTAGTTACGATTTTCGGGAAAATAGAATTGCTTAATCGCGTTGGAATTATCTTTATGTATTTAGGCTTTGGTGCGAGTTTATCCATTTTCTTATACCATGGTACTTTAAGCGGGATTCCAAAATCCTTGGATGAAGCAGCAACGATCGATGGAGCCAATCGTTTTCAAATCTTTTGGTACATCATTTTCCCGATGTTAAAGCCGATTACTGTGACGGTTGCGATTTTAAATACGATTTGGATTTGGAATGACTACTTACTTCCATCTCTTGTTATTAACCAAGAAGGAATGGAAACTATTCCATTGAAAATGTTCTTCTTCTTTGGTGAATATACGAAGCAATGGCATTTAGCACTTGCAGGATTAACAATTGCAATTATTCCGGTAATCATTTTATACTTCTTTGCACAGAGGGAAATTATCAAAGGAATTTCAGAGGGTGCTGTAAAATAATTTCTATTTTATAATAAAGTAAAATTGAGCGATTTATTGGTATTAGGGGGAAGTAATGGTGGTTACAATTAAGGATGTGGCAAGGGAAGCAAATGTGGCACCTTCGACTGTTTCAAGGGTAATAGCTAATAACCCGCGAATCAGTGAACAAACGAAGAGACGTGTAAAAGAAGTGATGGAACAATTAGGATACTATCCTAATTTGCAAGCACGTAGCTTGGTTGCTAAATCAACTCAAACCATTGGAGTGATCATGCCGAATTCGGCCTACCATGCCTTTCGAAACCCATTCTTCCCTGAAGTATTAAGAGGAATCAGTATGTATGCCCATGAAAGTAAATATGGCATTTACCTTTCTACAGGGTCAACCGAGGAAGAAATCCACGAAGAAGTCATGTCGATGGTAATGGGCAGACGTGTAGATGGTATTCTCCTTTTATATTCACGTGTCAATGACCGGACCATGAACTACCTTGAAGAAATTGGCTTTCCTTTTACGGTAGTTGGGAGGCCAAGTGTGAATGAAGAGAGAATTACCTATGTCGATAATGACAATATTTTTATTAGTAAACAGGTAACCAACTATTTAATTGAGCACGGTCATAAAAATATAGCCTATGTTGGAATCAACCCAGATTTTATGGTGACTGTTGATCGAATTAACGGGTATAAATCAGCACTTAAAGAAGCTGGACTTACAGTTAATGAGGCGTATCTCGTTAATGAGGAGATGGTCAATGAACAAGGGATAGACGCCATTTGTTCGCTTATGAAGCTTAACGATCCTCCAACAGCGTTGGTTACACAGGATGATTTAATGGCATATGAAATCATTAGCCATCTAGAGAAATTAAACATATTAGTCCCTGAAGATATTTCTGTCGTTGGCTTTAACAATCTCTCGTTATCTGAGCATTCAAGGCCTCCATTAACTTCGGTGGATATCGGTACGTTTCAATTAGGACGTGTTGCTACCGAATGTTTAATTGAAAAAATCGAAAATCCTGAAACGTTGCCAAAAAGAATCACGATACCAACGAAGCTAATTGAACGGAAATCTGTGCTGTAAAAATAAATTTTGAATAAAATGTGAATAAATAACAAAAATGAGTCAGTGAGGATTTTACATGAATAAATTATGGTGGAAAGAAGCAGTGGCCTATCAGATTTATCCTCGAAGCTTCATGGATTCCAATGGAGACGGGATTGGGGATATCAATGGCATCATCTCTAAATTAGATTATTTAAAAGATTTAGGGATTGATGTCATTTGGGTAAGTCCGATGTATCAATCGCCTAATGACGATAATGGCTATGATATCAGTGACTACCAGGAAATTATGGAAGAGTTCGGAACAATGGCGGATTTTACTATTCTTTTAGAGGAAACACATCGCCGTGGGATGAAACTAATCCTTGATTTAGTGATTAACCATACAAGTGATGAGCATCCTTGGTTCATCGAATCCCGTTCGTCCAAAGATAGTCCGAAGCGCGATTGGTATATTTGGCGTGACGGAAAAGATGGCGAAGAACCGAATAACTGGGAAAGCATCTTCGGCGGGTCTGCATGGAAATATGACGAACTAACCGATCAGTATTTCATGCATATTTTTTCAAAAAAACAGCCGGACCTTAATTGGGAAAATGGAGAGGTGCGGAAGGCGCTTTATGAAATGGTCAATTGGTGGCTGGATAAAGGGATTGACGGCTTCCGTGTTGATGCGATCAGTCACATCAAAAAAGAAGAGGGCTTAAAGGATATGCCGAATCCTGAGGGGCTGCCATATGTTGAGTGCTTTGATAAAATGATGAATGTCGATGGGATTCATACTTTCTTACAGGAATTAAAAGAAGAGACATTTGCAAAATATGACATTATGACTGTTGGAGAAGCGAACGGAGTAACGGTAGACGACGTGGAAGATGTGGATCTTTGGGTCGGAGAAAAAACAGGGAAATTCAATATGGTCTTTCAATTTGAGCATCTAGCACTTTGGGATGCCGAGACGAAAAAAGAGCTTGATATTGTGGAGCTTAAGGATGTATTATCCCGCTGGCAAAAGGGCTTGGAGAATAAAGGGTGGAACGCCTTATTCATCGAGAACCATGACCAACCACGAGTTGTATCCACATGGGGAAATGACCAAGAATATTGGCGTGAAAGTGCTACAGCGTTCGCGGCTATGTACTTTCTAATGCAGGGTACTCCATTTATTTATCAAGGTCAGGAAATTGGCATGACAAATGTCCAATTTGAATCGATTGAACATTATGATGATGTATCTGCAAAAAATATGTATCGCTTGAAGAGAGCGGATGGTGTTCCACACGAGGAAATAATGGAAATTATCTGGGCTTCTGGACGTGATAATTCGAGGACGCCGATGCAATGGTCCGACGAGGTGAATGCTGGTTTCAGTACAGGAAGTCCATGGTTGAAGGTCAATCCGAACTATAAAGAAATCAACGTAGCAGTCCAGCAAAAAGATACCAAATCTGTTTTGAATTTTTATAAGAAGTTGATTGCTTTGAAGAAGGCAAATGAAATATTCACCTACGGTAAATATGAGTTGCTTTTTGAAGATAATCAGCAAATTTACGCCTACACGAGGACGCTAAATGATGAAAAGGTAATTATTATGACGAATCTTTCCGCCCAACCAGCTGAGTTAGAAGGGGTTTCCCTTGATTATCGTCACTTGCTTCTGAATAATTATGAGGTCTCAAAACATGAACACTTACAGAAAGTAACATTAAAGCCTTATGAGGCAAGAGTTTACCGTATGTAGTAAACGAATATTAATAGACGATATCATATGTCTATATGAATATGAAATGAGCAGAGCCGAAATCCGGTCTCTGCTCTTTTATATTTAAACAAAGGCTGTGTTAAAGGTTATTGTAGATATTTTAGCAATGTTGATTGGAGCGGAAGGCGCCCCGAGCCGCCCGCAGTAAGCGAAGCCCTTGGAGCGAAAATCAACATTCCGATATAATAACATCCTTATCAAAAGGAAAAAGAACGACTTTTTTGTGAATTTTGGAATGCTCATTTTCCTATGCTTTTTTACATTTCTTTAATGATTTCTATATGCTAATTAAATTTTCACTTAATATTTTTTTAATACAATTTTATATGTAGTACACATATAAAAGGGAGTTGAGGAAAAATGAGAAAAACAACTTTATTAGGAGCAGGCCTTGCCTTTACTTTATTATTTAGTCCGTTTCAGCATGCTTTTGCTGCAGAAACAAAAGGGGAGTTACGACAAGTGGATCTCGTTGCTCATCGTGGAGCATCAGGATATGCGCCTGAAAATACTGTTGCTGCTTTTGATAAGGCGGTAGAAATGAAAGCAGATTATATTGAAATTGATGTACAAAGAAGTAAAGATGGGAAATTGGTTATCATCCATGATACAAAGGTTGATAGAACAACCGATGGTACGGGGTATATTAAAGACCTATCTTTTGATCAGATCAGAAGTCTTGATGCAGGCAGCTGGAAGGGGGAACAATTTAAAGGCGAAAAGATCCCTACATTTGATGAAATTCTAGATAGATATCATGGGAAAATTGGTATTTTAATAGAATTAAAGGCACCTGAACTCTATCCTGGAATTGAAGAAATGGTAGCTCAAGAATTAAAAGAACGAAACTTAGATAAACCGCAAAATGAAAAAATCATTATTCAATCTTTTAATTTTGAATCCATGAAGAAAATGAATAGCTTGTTGCCTAAAGTGCCGATCGGTGTCCTTACTTCGAATAAAGTGGACACAACGGAACAAGCATTGAAGGAATTTGCGACCTATGCTGATTATTTTAACCCAAGTTATGGAATTGTGACGGAAGAATTGGTTAATCAAGTACACGAAAAAGGGTTAAAAATTCAATCCTGGACTGTTCGCAGCCATGAAGCAGCTGACTTTCTCTTAAAAATGAAGGTGGATGGAATTATAACTGATTATCCTGATTATGTAGATCCAAGATAGTAAGGAAACATATGCAAAAAGAGTGTCAAAAAGTAGAAACTTTTTGACACTCTTTTTTTGGTTTAAAAAGATGTGAACAATAGCGCTGATCCTATATTGGAAACATTCATTATTGGAATATCCCGTAGTAAGTTGATAGGGGATATGTTAAATTGAATAGATAATAATAGTCAAAACTTATTGATTGAGCAATAGATTGTAAGGGTTTTCTTTTGTCTGGGGGGATACGATGTTTTTTTCCTTACGCAATCGCTTATTTATTATATTTACATGTTTGTTAACGATTCCCTTAATCATTTTATCGATTATTATCCCAAGGTGGTTTACATCTATTATTGAAGACCAGACGCAGGATTTAACTATAGAAGCTATGGACCAGTACTCGCTGTATACTGACTCTATTACAACTCAGGCGGAGGATTTGGGAAAACAGGTCCTAGTAAATCAAACCACACAGCAGTGGTTAAGGTTAGAAAATAAAGATGAAGAAATACCAAGAGAACAGAGTTTGTTACAGAAGAATCAACTGAAAATGCTACTATCCTCGATGATGGTAAACAATTCTAATGGGATGTCTATCTCGGTCGTACTGAATAATGGTGAAGGGGCATGGGGTAATAATCCCAACTTACACAACATCGATTGGTTCCAAGACTTTACGATTAATGAACAACGATTTGTAAAATCACATATTGATCCTTATATGCCAGGACAAGGAAATAGTAATAGTTATATTTTACCTCTCGTTGATTTGAATACGGTAGTTTCCTACGGATTTATAAAGGTGAATTTCCCTTCAACCTTGCTGGAGACAGCCTTAGGAAAAATCTCGATTGGAAAAAAAGGACATGCATATTTAATAGATCAGCAGGGAGCAAATGTGTTAGAAGGGAAAATTGATACTCCAAAGTGGGTTTTAAAAAATAGTTTAACTAAAATAAAGAATAATCAAAAGCAAAAAGGGTTATTAGAAACGGATTATCATGGCGAAAAATACTTTGTGTTTTTTCAAAAGTTAGCAGTAGGTGATTGGATTCTAGTTAGTGAAGTAACCAAATCTGATTTATTTTCAAAAGTGAATGTGCTGCAACGCAACCTACTATTAATCAGTGCGGTCGTTTTTATTCTAACAATTGTTGCTTCTTTCGTGCTCTCATCCAATATCGTCAGCCCGTTAGGAAAACTAGCAAAGGCAATGAAATTTATCGAACGCGGAGATTTTACGGGTGCCAAAAGCTTTATGCCAACGATTAAATCGTCAAACGACGAGGTTGGTTACGTGGTAAAGGTTTTTGATCATACAGTCGATCAATTGAAGAATTTAATTGAAACAGAATATGAAGCGAACATCCGCCGAAAAGATGCTGAATACAAAGCATTATTACTTCAAATCAATCCTCACTTTTTGAACAATACGCTTGAAATCATCGGGGGATTAGCCGTTCAAGGGAAAAATAAAGAAGTCATGAACGTAAGCATCTACTTAGGCCGGATGATGAGGTATTCATTGAATACACAAAATGATGTCGTGAGATTGAGTGAAGAGATCAGTTATATCCGCAGCTACACAGACATTTTAAAGGTAAGATATGAAGATGCTATTACGATTGATATTGTGGAGGATCCGGAGACAAGGAATCTTCCTATTATTAAATTCGTCCTTCAGCCACTGGTGGAAAATGCCGTCAAATATAGTTTTATAGAAAAAACTACTGCTGAAATATTTATTAAGACAGAAAAAATTAACAATCAAGTATTGATAGTTTTAGAAGATAAAGGGATAGGCATGTCTGAAGAAGTGATAGCAGACTTAGTGAGTGAAGAAACAAAGAATGAAACGCTTAGTGTTTTAGCTAGCAAAGGAAACAGTATTGGGCTAAAGAATGTGCTTGGCCGCTTAAAGCTTTACTACGGTCAAAACTTTTCCTATAAGATTGAATCTGAAAAGAATATAGGCACGAGGATTACATTGTGTATTAATTTTGATCGAGGTGATATACATGATGAAGGTCATCATTGCGGATGATGAGATTCAAATTCGTAAAGGCTTGCGGATGAAGGTGGATTGGGAAGAGGAAGGATTTCAAATTGTTGGCGAGGCTTCCAATGGTAAAGAAGCGCTTGAATTGCTCGGAAAAATGGATATTGATTTGGTTCTTACAGATATGAGAATGCCGATTATGGATGGCCTAGAATTAGCTAAACGTTGTCAGCACGAATTTCCAAAAGTAAAAGTGATCGTATTATCGGGTTATTCCGATTTTGAATTGGTTCGTGGTTCGATGAAAGAAGGGGTTAAGGACTATCTACTAAAACCTGTTGCCCCGGATGAATTAGTTGAAGCCTTGCAAAAAGTCGGTAAAGAAATTGAGACAGAGAGGCAAAAACAGGTTGAAACGACCCAGATGCGTCATCTTGTTCTTACCCAGCTACAAGAAGTACAGGAACAATACTTGCTCTATTTAGTAAAAGAAGAATGGTTACAGCTAAATTTAGTCATCGAGAGACTCCGCCAGCTTCAACTCGAGGAGCTTGTCAATGACAACGCGGTGGTCCAATTTGTCACCGTCGAAATTCGAGAGAGGTTTGGTAATCCCAATCGATTAAAAGAGCTCTGGCTTCCTTTTCAAATGTTATGCAAGGAGATCTCTAAAGAGCATGAAGGAACCTATTCTTTTTACGATCCAAGTTATGCTAATATGGTTCATTTTTTACGGAGGATTGATTTAGGAAGTGTTAATAATTCTTCATGTTTAGTGGATTCTGTACAGCGAAATGTGAAGAAATTGCTAAATTTAGAAACGGTGATCGGAATTGGAAATGTGGTAACCGGTCTGGCTAACTTTAAGACAGGTTATATTTCTAGTTTACTTGCTTGGAGTCAAAGTCAATTAGGCTCTCAATCACAGGTGATTGATGCGGAGATAATAAAAGAGGAAGCCTTTGAATTTTCACCTGATTTTGAGAGAAAGTTAACCAACGCGATTGAAAATGTCCACTTCGAAGCGTTTAGAGAAAATGTTGATTCCTTTTTCCGAGGGAACGGGAACCAATCGATTTTATCGTTTTCGTTTGCTGCCAATCGAGTGTTATTTTTGTTAGGGTCGCTGGCCAAAAAATATGATATCGAAACAAAGGATATTCAAAAAACAATTTGGAATTGCCAACAAAGTATTTGGGAGCTTAATTCGCAAAGTAAAGTGTTTGAAAACCTCCTTCAATTAGCTCAGTTAATTATTGAAAAGGTACGTTTGGCACGGTTTTCAAATGGAAAGGTAATCGTGGATAGTGTTCGGCATTATCTGGACCGGCATTACGCCAGTGAGATTTCACTGACCCTATTATCGGAACTCTTTCATATCAATAGTGCTCATTTATCGGAAACTTTTAAGAATTATGTTGGTCAGAATTTTAGTGACTATCTGGTGAACTTGCGAATGGACAAAGCCCAGCAGTTTCTGAGGGATCGACAGCTAAAGATCATTGATGTAGCAAACTTAGTCGGCTTTTCTAACTCCGGATATTTTAGTACGGTTTTTAAAAAACATGTTGGACAAACACCGGTTGAATTTCGTAATACCTTAGATTCCTAAGTTTTCAAGAAAGAAAGGGAATTTAGATGAAAAAATGGTTCACTATTTTTGCAATTATATTTTTAGGTATTTTAGTGTATGCTTTGTCTTTTTTGGATACATTCTCCGGCAGCAGCCAAAAAGAAAAAGAGGAAACGGTAAAGGATTCCAAACGAATCCAGTTGACGTTCTGGCGAAATAGCGGAAACGCGGCAGAAAATAAAGCATTTGAAGAGTTAGTTTCTGCTTTTGGAAAAACAAACCCAAATATTTTGGTGAATATGAAGTCGATTCCCTATAGTGATTATGAAATCAGGCTGCGAACGGAACTGGCCGCAGGGAACCCTCCGGATATATTGACGATTGACAGTCCTACGCTGGCTCTATATGCAAATACCGGATCGTTATTATCCATCGACCCTTTTATGAGAAAAGAGGGAAAGATCGATGATATCCCTGACTCCACCTTAAGAGGATTAAGTTATAAGGGGCAAATTTACCTCGCACCGATTGTAGAGTCAAGTATTGCTTTATATTACAATCGGCACTTATTAAAATCAGCTGGCATTCCTTATCCATCAGAAGATCCCAATAACCCCTTAACATGGGATGAGGTTTTGGAGATTGCTAAAAAAGTGAATAATCCGGCTAAAGGTGTGATCGGTATTGACCCAGCACAGGGGTTCAATGATGGAGAATCTCCTGCTTATTTTAAAACACCACTTCTTTGGCAGTTCGGGGCTGATATTTTAAGCCCTGATGGAACTACTGCAAGTGGATATTTAGATTCAAAACAAGCATTAGATGCCTTACAATTTTACAAAGACTTGTATCATAAATATGGAGTTGCTTGGCTTGAAATACCCAGTGGTGCCTTTGAAGAAGGGAAGCTTGCAATGACCGTACTTGGTTCCTGGACTCTTGAAGATTTGAAAAAAAATCACCCTGAATTCAAGTTGGGAGATGATTTTGGGGTAACACCTTTGCCAAAGGATAAGTATCAGTTTGTTCCAAATGGAGGATGGGCGCTCGGAATCACATCAAAATCAAAACATCCACAGGAGGCATGGGAGTTTATTAAATTTGTGACAAGTTATGAAGGAATGAAAAAGTATGTCAAGATTACTGGTGATGTCCCAGCAAGATACTCTGTAGCAAAAGATTTCCCAGAACTGAACGAATATCCTAAGAATATATTTTTACAACAAACTCAAAAGTTTTCAAAGAACCGCCCCGTAACGCCGACCTACCCTGTTGTCAGTGATGCCATTAGGAAATTATTTGAGGATGTTGGAATCGGCGGAAAGGATGTAAAGACCGCGGCGAAAGAAGCAGTTGAAAAAATCAATACAGGTCTTAAAGAAATCAAATAATTTAGGGGCAGGGGGTAAATTAATTTGAATACATCTGAAATAACCATGAAAGGTCTCACACCAATCCTTCGAATATTTGATGAGGTGAAAGCTAAAGATTTTTATTTGGATTTTTTAGGATTTGTGATCGATTGGGAACATCGATTTGAGGAAAATCTTCCATTGTATTTGCAAGTTTCCTATAAAAATTGTATCCTACATCTTTCAGAGCATCATGGGGATAGCTGTCCTGGTGCGGCGGTTCGAATTGAGATCGGGAACATTGAGCTATATCATGCCCAGCTTCTTTCGAAGGAATACAAGTACGCTCGTCCTGGCATCGAAGAAACCCCGTGGAATACCAAAGAGTTATGCATCCATGACCCGTTTGGCAATAAGATAATATTTTTTGAGAACGTCTCCTCTAGTTAAGATACTAGAGGAGTTTTTTTTGGTACCTGGTTGGAGAAGGCTCCGAGGGACAAAATCTCCTAATGGAACAGGAAAAATGTCTATCGTAAAGACTCCGAAAGACAAAACCCCCTAGTGGAACAAGAAAAATGTCTATCGTAAGGGCTCCGAAAGACAAAACCCTATAGTGGAACAGGAAAAATGTCTATCGGAAAGGTGCCGAAGGACAAAATCCACAGGAGAACGTGAAAAATGTCCATCGGAAGGGCTCCGAAGGACAAAATCCACAATAGAACGTGAAAAATGTCTATCGAAAAGTCTCCGAAGGACAAAACCCTATAGTGGAACAAGAAAAATG
>NZ_JBALOS010000040.1:6781-51725 GCF_036962765.1 Neobacillus drentensis | reverse complement strand
CTCCGAAAGACAAAACCCTATAGTGGAACCGGAAAAATGTCTATCGTAAAGGCTCTGAAGGACAGCCCACCCCTACAGGAGAACAAGAAAAATGTCAATCATGTTGATTCTAAGGATTACTCATAATAAGTCCAATTACGAACACCCACCATCTTAAAGTTTCTCTCCAGAATCCTGCTTATTCTTTTCTTAGACTTAATTACCACACACCATTCGTGCACAACATTGGTGGTTATTTTCTGATCAGGAAAAAGAAGTTTGATTTCATCCACAATCCGCAAAACAGCAGATTCAACTATCTCATTGCATCCGCAATCACTACAGACAACATTCATCCCCAATACTGACATCAAAAACGAACCACACTCTCTACAAGTTATCCCTTTTTTAAGCTGCTCATAGTTATAAGTCGGTATTTGAATAAATGAGGATTCCTTTTGATGTAATGAAACTAGTTGTTCGGCAAGCTTCTTATCCTGGTTAGTTAATTTTGACAGTTTGACATTTAATGTTTCCATTAATGCATCTACCTGCGTTGGATAGATTATGGGTTCGTTTAGGGGGGCTTGGTATAAGGTGAACCGGGGGTTGATAAAAACAACCTTTCCCTCAATGGTTAGATGATGATATCCGAGCTTTTGGAGTAATTGGCGGAGTAAGGATGTAATCCGTTTCACCTGATCCAGCGAATTCTTAATTTCCTTTTCATTCAGCGTTTCGAACCGGCCGTTGCGAAAACAATAATCCCCTTCGTAATTTTTTACCTCAAAAAAGTGAAGGGTCTTTTGAAAAATAATCGAAGTATCAATTTGGAATGTGGTGTTATTAACCTTCAGCAGTAAATCATTTAAAATATAACACTCAGACTGAAGCTTATCTGTTAATAAATCAAACTGAACTTCACCAGCAAAGCCTTTTTCTTGGTAAACATAATACTTTTTCTCCTCTCCTGAAAAATTCATTCGTTTGTGTAAAATACGCAGCATGATTAATCCAACTGGGACAGTTCGTGCTTTAAAAGGCATCTTCCACATCCTCTCAAAATTATTAAAACTCCTTTTTCATCGTACAAAAATAAACAGAAGAAATGTGTGAATACTTTGTTAACTTTTTCGTGGGCCTTAATGGAATCGTTTTCAACTTCCGAAAATTTTAAACCCCTGTTTCCAAATATATTAAACTCTTCTCATTTTTTATTTTGTTAAAGTTAAACCAAGATAAACAATAGATAGGAGGTTAAGAGATTGCAAGAATTAGTAAATGTTCAAAAAGAACCAGCAATACAGGTCCAAGCGGACAAGAAAGCAGCATCGAAACTGAAAGTCAAAATGGAATATATCAAGAAAAACTATCATCTTTATTTGCTTATTGCGCCAGCTGTTATTCTAGCAATCATTTTTAAATACATCCCAATGTATGGTGCGATTATTGCCTTTAAAGATTTTAGTACCATCAAAGGTATTTTAGGGAGCGATTGGACCGGATTTGATAATTTCACCAAATTCTTATCCTCACCTAACTTTACTGACATTTTTATGAATACGCTTAAACTCAGTCTTTTTGGCTTAATAGTTGGTTTTCCAGTCCCTATCATCCTTGCATTAATGCTTAATCAACTACGAAGAGCAGCCATAAAAAAGAATATTCAACTTGTACTCTATGCACCAAATTTTATTTCAGTGGTAGTTATTGTGGGGATGGTGTTTATTTTCTTATCACCAACAGGTCCGATTAATCAGTTGGTTAGCTTCATAACAGGGAAGCCGCTTATGTTCATGTCAAATCCTGATTACTTCCGATCAATCTATATCATCTCTGGCATATGGCAGGCAGCAGGCTGGTCATCAATTATTTATGTAGCAGCTTTAGCAAATGTTGATCCTGAATTGCACAATGCTGCCACAATTGATGGTGCAAATATATTGCAAAGAATGATTCACATTGATTTGCCGACACTTAAACCGTTAATGGCAGTTACATTTATTTTGGCTGCTGGAGGGATTATGTCGATAGGCTTTGAAAAAGCATATTTAATGCAAACCGCTATGAATTTACCGGCTTCTGAAATTCTGCCAACTTATGTCTACAAAGTAGGTTTACAGGCTGGTGACTACGCCTATTCAACCGCTGTTGGACTATTTAATTCAGTTATAAACGTAATCTTGTTAATTGTGGTTAATAAAGTCGTTAAAAAATTAAACGAAGGTGAAGGTCTATATTAACTTTAAAAGGAGTCTTGAGATGAATATAAAGCACACCCGCATAGACCGAATCATATTAAGCTTTAATAATATCTTTCTATGCATAGCTGTACTAGTCGTGTTAGTTCCCTTAATATACGTCGTACTTGCTTCATTGATGGATCCAACGGTGCTATTAAATAAAGGGATATCTTTCAATTTTTCTGATTGGAGTTTAAAAGGTTATCAGTTGATTTTATCCAATGATGCGATGCTGCGAGGCTTCCTCAATTCCATTCTCTACTCAGTAGGATTCGCCATTGTAACTGTTGTGGTTTGTATTTTTGCGGCCTATCCGTTATCCGTAAATGGTTTTGTCGGGAAAAATTTCTTCATGACCCTATTTATTATAACCATGTTCTTTGGTGGCGGACTCATTCCAACTTACCTAGTTGTAAAAGACCTAGGAATGTTAAACACTGTTTGGGCCATTTTAATACCTGGTGCCGTGAATGTATGGAATATTATCCTGGCAAGGACTTATTTTAAAGGGATTCCTTACGAATTGCATGAGGCAGCAAAGGTGGATGGGGCATCGGATCTATTAATCTTCTTTAAAATCGTGTTGCCGCTTTCAAAACCAATCATCTTCGTTTTAGCTATGTATGCTTTTGTTGGTCAATGGAACTCCTATTTTGATGCGATGATCTATCTCGAAGATCCAAATTTACACCCATTACAATTAGTTTTGAGATCGATATTAATCCAAAATCAGACAGGTCCAGGAATGATTGGTGATCAGCAGGCAATGGCTGAACTAAAAAAGCTTTCCGAAATGATTAAATATTCATCGATTGTTATTTCTAGTCTGCCGCTCATGGTCATGTATCCTTTTTTCCAAAAGTACTTTGAAAAAGGTGTTATGGTTGGCTCATTAAAATAATGAGTTAATTAAAAATAAAATTTTGTAAATGCTTACACAAAAAAGGTTTAGGGGGATTCTTTATGAAAAATGTAAAAAAAGTTATGGCTGCATCACTGGCTACGATATTACTAGTTTCAGGCTGCAGTAATAGTGGCGGAAAAAGTGAAACAGCATCTAAAGAGTATAAACTAAAAGATGTTTCTTTTCCTTTAAAGGAAAAAGTGACCTTAAACTTTATGACCCAAAGCTCACCATTAGCCCCAGCTGATCCAAATAAAAAATTAGTTTTTAAGCGTTTAGAAGAACAAACGGGTGTTCATATCAAATGGAAGAACTATACATGGGATACATTTGCTGAAAAAAGAAATCTAGCAATGGCTAGCGGAAGTCTGCCTGATGCAATTTTTGATGCCGCTTATAGTGACTATGATTTATTAAAGCTAGCAAAAGATGGAGCGATTATTCCAGTAGAAGATTTAATTGAGAAACATATGCCAAACCTAAAGAAAGTTCTGGAGGCAGCACCTGAATATAAAGGAATGATAACCGCTCCAGATGGGCATATCTATTCTTTCCCTTGGATTGAGGAGCTAGGTTCGGGGAAAGAAAGTATTCACTCAGTGGATGATTTCCCCTGGATCAATGTGGAATGGTTAAATAAATTAGGCTTAAAAATGCCAACAACAACAGAAGAGTTAAAGCAGGTGTTGATTGCTTTTAAAACCAAAGACCCAAATGGCAACGGAAAAGCCGATGAAATTCCAATGTCATTTATTAATAAGACTGGCGGCGAAGACTTAGCTTTCCTATTTGGTTCGTTTGGTCTAGGGGAAAACTGGGATCATACGGTTGTAACTAATGATGGAAAAGTTACGTTCACCTCATCGGATAATGGGTATAAAGAGGGGATTAAATTTATCAATGAGCTATTTAAAGAAGGTTTAATTGATGTTGAATCTTTTGAACAAGATTGGAATACGTATCTTGCCAAAGGAAAAGACAATCGCTATGGTTTATATTTCACTTGGGATAAATCGAATATTACAGGTATGAATGATAAATATGATCTGATGCCGGCACTTGCAGGGCCAAATGGTCATAAAAACGTAACCAGAACGAATGGAATGGGCTTTGATAGAGGAAAAATGGTTATCACAAGTGAAAACAAAAACCTAGAATTAACGGCAAAGTGGATTGATCAACTTTATGAACCACATCAGTCTGTACAGAATAACTGGGGCACTTACGGAGATGAAAAGCAACAAAACATTTTTGAATTAGACGAGGCTACAGGGATGTTAAAACATTTGCCGTTAAATGGAACATCTCCATGGGAATTAAGACAAAAAACGTTTGTTGCTGGACCGTTAGCGTTATTAGATGAATATTACGGTAAAGTTACAACTAAGCCAGACGATGCTGCTTGGAGATTAGATTTAATGAAAAAAGTTATGGTTCCAGATATGCAGGCAGAAAATATTTATCCTAAAGTATTTTTCTCTAAAGATGAACTAGATAGACTTTCTGCGATAGAAACCGATATGTTTGCTTATGTGCTTAGAAAACGAGCAGAATGGATTCAAAATGGAAAAGTGGAAAAGGAATGGGATGCATATCTAAAAGAATTAGATCGATTAGGATTGCAGGATTGGTTAAAGATTAAGCAATCTGGATACGATAAGTTCACTAAATAATAGATTCAAACAAATAGGTTAAGGCTGTACAGTATATTGCTAGATACAGCCTTTTCCAATTTATAACCTAAAGGAGAAATAAATAATGAAACTAGAGTATAAAGAAAAGCATCGTCCTCAATATCACTTTTCACCTGAGGAGAAATGGATGAACGACCCAAATGGTATGGTCTTTTTTAAGGATGAGTACCATCTATTTTATCAATATCATCCGTTTGGCACTACGTGGGGTCCAATGCATTGGGGGCATGCCATTAGTAAGGATTTGATCCATTGGGAGCACCTTCCGATCGCGTTATACCCAGATGAGCATGGAGCGATTTTCTCAGGCAGTGCGGTAGTGGATTGGAAGAATACTTCAGGCTTTTTTCCTGATGAACCGGGCTTGGTGGCCATTTATACAAGTGCGGATACGTATCCTGATTCCGACCGGCCGCGTCAGCGGCAAAGCCTCGCCTACAGTAAGGACGACGGGAGAACCTGGACAAAATATGATGGAAATCCAGTTTTATCCGATGTCAATATTACCGATTACCGCGATCCAAAAGTGTTTTGGCATGATGAAACGAATAAATGGGTGATGGTATTAGCGACTGGACAATCCATTACGATCTATACCTCTCTAAATCTAAAAGATTGGGAGTTTGCCAGTGAATTTGGAAGTAAAGCCGGGTCACATGACGGCGTTTGGGAATGCCCTGACCTATTTAAGCTGCCGGTAGATGGTGATAATAATAATAATAATAATAATAAATGGGTCATGTTTGTCAGCATTGGTGATAACAATCAATCTAGCGAAGGTTCAAGAACACAATACTTTATTGGTGAGTTTGATGGAATGAACTTTGTGAATGATAACCCGGATGAAACCGTACTATGGCTGGATTTTGGCCGGGATAATTATGCAGGTGTAAGCTGGTCGGATATACCAGCAGAAGATGGCCGAAGAATTTACATCGGGTGGATGAGCAACTGGCGTTATGCGAACCAGGTTCCTACTGAAGGATGGAGAAGCGCGATGACCTTGCCAAGAGAGCTATCTCTTACTTCTACCGAGTCAGGAGTTTGTTTGATACAGAAGGTTGTGTCAGAAGTTCATTCCATTCGGAATCATTCTGTAGTCACTCAGGATTTAACCATTGAATCTAGCACCCCCATAACTTTTGAGATGCCAAGTCACTTAATGGAAGTAATTGTTAAATTTGAGAAGAGGGACGCAGCTTTCTTTGGAATTATTTTTGAAAATGGTAAAAATGAAAGGGTTCTGATTCAGTATGATGCTGAAGTTGAAAAGTTAATGGTTGACCGAATGCAAGCTGGAATTAGCAGCTTCTCCGAATCATTTCCAGCAATACAGGAAACCGCATTGAAAATGGAGAACGACAAAATAACCTTGCAGATCTTTATGGACGCTTCCTCTATTGAAGTACTCGCCAATGATGGTAAGGCAGTTTGCACAAGCTTAGTCTTTCCGAAGCAGCCATATGATAAAATTCTCCTCTTCTCAAACAACGGAACAACGCAGGTCTCCTCATTAGGGCTAATTGACCTTTATTCAATCTGGGGGTAGGTAAAGGATGAAACCAACTTTTATGAAATGGACTTCTGTATTTTTGTCCACCTTACTTATCGCAGCCTCCATGGCAACGATTCTTGTTGTTCCTGCGACAGGCTGGGCAACCGAGTCAAATGAAACGAGGGAGGGGGCTGCTATTGTTGAGAGTGTATCCAAAGCAATTACTAATCTAACAGACTGGCAAATTAAAGGAAAAGGCATGTTAAAAGACACAGACCAGGGACTTTTGCTTACTTCAGAACCTAAAGAGAATGTTATGGCTATATCAAGTGTCATATCCGAAGATTTTATTTATGAAGCAGATGTTAAAGTAATAGACAAGAATGCGGACGCCACCTTAGTATTCCGTTCTAGTGAAGATGGCTGGGACTCCTATATGCTGCAAATCGTTCCAAATGCGGGAATCATTCGTCTTCGTGATGCTCGTGATGAAAGGAAATTACAAGAGGAACGCCAAGTAAACCTCCAAGAGGGAGAAATCTATCATCTGAAGGTGAAGGTGGTAGAAGATACGATCAAAGTTTATTGGGAGAATAAGTATGCTCCTATTATGGATGTTAACAATCCTGCATACAAGAAGGGGTTTCTTGGTCTTCATGTATGGGATGGAGCAGCGTTGTTTCAAAATGTAAAAGTTAGCGCACTTTCAACAAATTTAGGTCCATCCCTATATAAGGAAGGAAGCTGGGAACCTGCCATCAAAGGTTTAAAGGGGATTGCTGTGGATGGTATGAAAACCATGGAAATTTTCAATAAGAGTACAAGTGATTTTGTCCTTGAAGGCAATGTTTCTTTTGATCAAAATTCATCGGAAGCAGCACTTGCATTTCGTACAAATGAACAAGGAACAACAGGTTACCTGGCTGCGCTTATTAAAGAAGGGAGCACTGTCAAAGCGCAATTAAAGAAGGCCGATGGTACTGTGCTCAAAACATCGAACCGCACCTATAAAACCCAAGAAGGTACCAAACACCATCTTGAAATTATTGCAAACGGCAATCAAATCGAACTTTATGTTGATGGATATTCTGAGGCAGCCGTAAAGGTGACGGATATGAGCTGCAGAACTGGATTTGCCGGATTAAACGTAACATCAGGTTCTGCTTACTTCCAGGATGTATATCTTGTTCCAAAATCCAGCTATTACAAGGAAAAATATAGACCAGATTATCATTATACTCCAGCTCGCGGCTCTGTAAGTGATCCGAATGGTCTAGTCTACTTCGAAGGCGAGTATCATTTGTTCCATCAAGATGGGGGGACTTGGGCTCATGCAGTTAGTAAGGATTTGGTGAATTGGAAACGCCTTCCTATTGCTTTGCCGTGGAATGATCATGGGCATGTTTGGTCTGGTTCAGCTGTAGCAGATCTGAATAATGCTTCCGGCTTATTCGCTAATTCTGGTGGTAAAGGGCTGATTGCGTACTATACTTCCTTTAATCCAGATGGACCTAATGGTAATCAGCGTATTGGTCTTGCCTACAGTATTGATCAGGGCCGTACTTGGAAATTTTCAACGGAGAGGCCAATTGTCATCGAGAATCCGGGCAGGAATGGAGAAGATCCAGGCGGCTGGGACTTCCGTGATCCTAAAGTAGTCCGAGATGATGCGAACAATCGGTGGATAATGGTTGTATCCGGAGGAGATCATATTCGCTTCTTTACTTCTACTAACCTAATTGATTGGAAGCTTACTGACAATTTTGGTTATGGAAATTATGTACGCGGCGGTGTATGGGAATGCCCTGATCTCTTCGAACTTCAGGTAGACGGTTCAGGAGAGAAAAAATGGGTTTTGATGATTAGCACAGGAGCAAATCCAAAGACAATAGGGTCAGATGCGGAGTATTTTGTAGGACATTTGACACCTGATGGTAAATTCGTCAATGACAACCCAGCTGGTAAAGTACTGAAAACGGATTACGGTAAGGAGTTTTACGCATCTATGTCCTTCTCCAATATGCCGGATAACCGCCGAGTAATGATGGCATGGATGACCAACTGGGATTATCCATTCGCTTTTCCAACTACGGGCTGGAAGGGAGAACTGACGATTCCGAGAGAAGTTAGATTGGAGAAAACAGATCAAGGGATAAGACTTGCACAATCTCCAATTAAGGAACTACAGTCGATCCGCAGTACCATATTCCAAACACAGAACAAAATAGTAAATCAATCTAATGCTTCAAACTTGTTAAAAGGTATCTCTTCAGGAGCCTTTGAAATAGAAGCAGAGATTGAAATTCCATCTGCAAGCAAAATAAACGAATTTGGTTTTCTAGTTCGTGAAGGAGCAGACCAAAAAACGGTCGTTGGATACAAAACATCAGATAATCAAATATTCGTTGATCGTGCTGAGTCAGGAGAAATGGATTTCTCCAGATCATTTTCAACCTTCCATGAAGCTCCTTTAAAACCGGATAATAAACGTATCAAAATGAATATCTTTGTAGATGATTCGTCCATTGAAGTATTTGCTAATGATGGAAAAGTTGTTTTTTCAGATGTAATTTTCCCTGATCCTTCAAGTCGCAGTATGAACTTCTACACCAAGGGTGGCGAAGTGAATCTTGTATCATTAAAAGTTCATTCTCTTGCCGACACTTGGAACCAAAACGCGGATGAGGAAACAAGAATTGTAATGGATACAAATCAAAGAGAGATGAATATTGGCGATGCTCTATCCTTGCATGCTTCCGTGGCGAATGGAACAGGAAAGGGAGCCCAGCCAATAATATGGAAATCTAGTGATTCGGATGTAGTGAAGGTTGACTCATCTACTAGCTCCGAAGCAGTACTTAAATCAGGAAGCAAAGGAGAAGCGATTATTACAGCATCTACACCAAATGGAAAAGCTTCAGCAAGTGTAGTTGTAAGTGTGTATGATGGTGAATTCTATTCGAATCTGACTGGATGGAAATCAGATCTTTCTGCCTCCAAATGGACAATTACGGAAAATGGAATCCGTGGTACGCATACAAGTGATGCAAACTATATAGCCAAGGAAATTGCAGGAGACTTTACTTACGAAGCAGATATGATGCTGGGACAAGAAGGAGGAGCAGGTTCTATTTTGTTCCGGGCAAATGAGGATGGAAGAAGCGGCTATTACTTCAATCTTGATCCGAATATGAAGGCATTCCGTCTTTTTTACAAAATGGACGGCGGCTTTGAGGAACGTATGGTAATTGGGAAAGTTCCTGCCTTTATACAACCAGGAAAGACGTATAAGGTGAAAATCGAAGCGAAAGGTCCTCACATCCAGATTTATATTGATGGTCAGAAAATCATGGATTTACAGGATGGATCCTTTGCAGAAGGCCATTTTGGATTAAATGTATTTGGTGGTCAAGCATACTATCAGAATGTGAATGTCAGTAATGTTTCAAAAGCAAACTTAACCGTAACAAGCTTAACGAATGCACCAACAGGGAAAGCGATTTATACTGCTAATTCTCAAAACGGTGAGCCTGTGATTGTAGCTGATGCAGACAAAGCTACAAACTGGACTTTGATGCCAACAGGTGATCAGCATGGTTCTTATTCCATACGTACAGATGGCGGCAAAGCGCTTGATCTGGATACAGGGAAAAATAAACTTCAGCTGTACAACTATCTTGGCTATAACAATCAACGCTGGCTTATTACCAAAAATGATAATGGAACTGTAAGAATCACTTCAGTCCATAATGGCAAGGCACTCGAAATATCGGAAGAGGGAAATTTGATTCTTAATGATGTGAATCTGGATCAAGAGCGTCAGCAGTGGACACTTTCGTCTAATATAAAATAAAAAAGGTAAAAAGTGTCTTTATTAACCGTAACAGAGTTGGATGCTATTCGGAAAAAGTAATTTTATTATTATCCAAAGCTCTAATCGAACATATCGGGTTAGAGCTTTGTTTTTAAAGAGATATATTTTAATCAAATAATTAGAAAAGGATGGATGAATGTAAATGTATATTAATTCATCAGTCATTTGTATCGGAGAATTGTTAATTGATTTTTTCTGTACAGATGTGGATATTGACTTAGTCGAAGGTCGAAGGTTTGAAAAACAGGCAGGGGGAGCACCTGCCAATGTTTGTGCAGCGATTGTGAAATTGGGGGGCAGAGCTTCTTTCTGCGGCAAAGTGGGAAATGACCCGTTTGGGCATTTTTTAAAGAAAACATTGGATGAAGTGAATGTTGATACCTCCATGCTTATATTCGATGATGAGCATCAAACAACATTGGCTTTTGTTTCGCTAAAGGCAAATGGGGAAAGAGATTTTGTGTTTAACCGTGGTGCAGATGCCTTCTTAACGGAAAACGATCTTGATAAACAAAGAATAATGAAATCCAAGATACTTCACTTTGGTTCAGCGACCGCTTTATTGGTTGACCCATTTCGAACCACTTATTTAAATATGATGCAGGCAGCCAGGGATGAAGGAAAATTTATCTCGTTTGACCCTAACTTTAGACATGACCTTTGGAAGGGCAGAAATGACCATTTTATAGACCTGACGAAAAAGGGAATCGCGATCGCTGATTTTGTCAAAGTCAGTGATGAGGAATTAAAGATTATCACTGGAGCAGATGTTTTAACAGAAGGAATTGCTGCCCTTCATCAAATAGGGGCAAAAGCAGCAGCCGTTACGTTAGGGAAAAAAGGAACATTGATCTCAAATGGCCAACAGATTGACACCGTTCCTAGTATTGAGGTTGCATCAATCGATTCTACCGGTGCCGGGGATGCGTTCGTAGGCGCAACGCTTTATCAGTTAGCTGGAGAAAAAGAACCTAAAAGTGTGTTGGAAGACTTCGAACAGCTTAAACAAATTATTTTCTTTAGTAATAAAGTGGGCGCGAGGGTCTGTACGAAAGTAGGGGCAATTTCGGCTTTACCAACCCAAGAGGAAGTAAATAGTTTTCATAATACTCGGATTAATAGTCTTTAAGATAGTCAAATTCTTTAAGAGGAGTGAGATCATGAAACTAGGCTTTATCGGTTGTGGTGTTATTTCGATTGCACATGTGGAAGGATTGGAAGAGTTAAAAAGAAAAGGACTGGAAACATTTGAATTGTCAGCGGTTTGTGACATTCAACATGAAAGAGCTGAACAGTTTGCTTCAGCGGTGGCAAAGCGATTAGGGAAACGCCCTGCAGTCTATACGGATTATCGTGTAATGGTAGAGAAAGAACAATTAGATGCTGTATCCGTCCTGATCAATCATGATTTGCATCATACAGTGGCTGAAGATTGCTTTGCTGCAGGGGTCCATGTACAAATGCAAAAGCCGCTGGCGATTTCTCCGTCTTTTGGGTGGAAAATGATTGCTGATGCGAAGAAGTTTAATAAAGTCATAACCTTATCTGAACCAAGTGTTTTAGGGGCAGAAAATGTGGCCATGGTGAAGGCAATAAAAGATGGTGTAATAGGTTCAATTTCTTTAATTTTGGATTATGCCACTGTTACATTGAATCGCGGATTTTTTGCGGGTACTCCATGGCGGCATATGAAAGGTCAAGCAGGGGCGGGCTGGATTAATGATCATGGAGTTCATCGAACTCACTTTTTTACTGAGATTAATGGTTCGATTGATGAGGTTTTTGCCTATACGGAAATTTTTGAAAAAGAATTAAGTAATGGGTATGTGTCCATTAAACCTACCGGAGAAGATACGGCAGTTACAGTTTTCAAATATACCAACGGCGGACTCGGAAATTGGATGTGTGCAACATCGACTCATGGTGAAAAGACCGGAGGTGCATGGATTTATGGAAGTAAGGGATGCCTGCGCCCGGGACAGCACGTAACTCTTGCGGATGGGAAAAAAATTCTGTTGCCGGAATTAATTGAACGTTATGCACCAGGTATCGTGGAACATCCATTCGCCCATTCCTATGTGGAATTATGGGAAGCCATTACTGAAAGTAAGCTGCCAATTTCAAGTGCAGAACGAGGGCTGGAAGCACTTGGAGTTGTGTTTGCAGCACTTGAATCGGCAACGATAGGCAAGCCAGTCAGAGTTCAAGATATACTTAGTGGAGAAAAACATGCCTATGAAGATACAGTACTTGAAGAAATGAAAATAGTGTAAGTTGATTGGAAAATACGAGAGGAAAAAGTTTATTCAGATAAAATTTTTCCCTAACCGTCTACTTGCTCACCACAAGCTTGGTTAATACCCTCTTGATCTATCAAGCATCAAGGGGGTTAATTTATTTTAGTGGAAAAATTCCCCTCATCTTCCAAAATATTTAGAGTCCCTAAATTTTTTTGAATTCTCCGATTTTTCTGAAAAAATATTGAATTTATGTTTTAAATCTATTAAAGTAGGAATGTAACCGTTTTCTGAAATCGATTACAAGAACTGTTGACTTTTGTAAAGGAGGGAAAGGGGGGGATTTTGTTTGGCAACGATTGCCGATGTAGCTAAAAGAGCAGGGCTTTCAAGGGCTACCGTCTCAAGGGTGCTTAACAATCACCCAAATGTGACAGAAGACAAAAAAAGGTTAGTTCGCGAAGCAATGGAGTCGTTAAATTATGTTCCAAATACAACTGCTCAGAGACTGAGGAATCAAAAAACAGACACTATTGCCATATTAGTTCCAGTCCTAACAAATCCATTTTTCGCTTACTTGCTGGAAGCAATGGATATGGTAGCAACGAAGAACCATCTTCAGTTACTTATTTGCCAAACGAGATATAGCAAACAAAAGGAACTGGATTTTCTGGAGCTATTAAGAACAAAGCAAGTAGATGGTCTCATCTTAACTTCCTATGAAAACGAGTGGAAACTAATTGAGCCATTTTCAGCGTTTGGCCCCATGGTTTTATGCAATGAATATGAAAGAGATACAAAGGTGCCAATCATCCGGATGGATCAATTTGAGGCCAGCTACATAGGGACACGGCATTTGATTGAACAAGGCCATGAAAGAATTGCCTGTACCTGCGGCGATAAAAGTAATCTGGCAAAGGATAGACATGCTGGGTACTTAAAAGCTCTTACAGAATACGGACTTAAGGCTCATAAGGACTGGATTTTTTCTAACGTATTCGACATGGAAGACGGTAAAAGGGTATTAAGGACGATTTTGAATTTGAAAGAAGCACCTACTGCTGTTTTTACAGGCAGTGATCAGGTTGCAGCAGGAATGATCATGGCAGCAAAGGCACTTGGTAAAAGAGTGCCGGATGATATCGCCATCATCGGATTTGATGATCAACCAATTGCCAGGGTAGTAGAGCCTTCTCTGACAACAATTGGACAACCAATTGAAGAATTAGGTAAGACAGCAATGGAAGTAATGATTGATCTCATTTCCTTTAAGGAAGATGCTAAGCACCAAGAGATTCTATTACCCTATGATTTGGTAATTAGAGAATCAACCATGTCAAAATTGAAATCGATTTCAAAATAGGGGGAATTTATATGAAAAAGTCAAAAAAAGCAAAACTTTTAGCCGTATTTGCTACCTTATCATTGGCCCTTGCTGCCTGTAGCTCTGATCAATCCAGTACAAAGGAAAAGCCAGCTGGTGATAAACCGAAGACATCAACTGAGGAAAAAGTAAAAATCGTATATGCGCGCGGGAAGGATGTAACAAAGGGAACAGAAAAGATGGTGGAAGCATTTGAAAAATCACATCCAAATATTGATGTAGAGTTCCGGGAAATGCCTTCCGATACCGGGCAGCAGCATGATGCGTATATCACGGCTTTTAATGCGAAATCTTCAGAAATCGATGTTATTGATATGGACGTCATTTGGCCTGCTGAATTTGCCCAGGCTGGCTATGTTCTTCCACTTGACCGTTTCATTCAGCAGGATGGCGTTGATTTAAGTGAATATAACCAAGGTGCTTTAGGTGCTGCACAATTTAACGGAAAACAATGGGCCCTTCCTAAATTTGTCGATGCTGGTCTATTATACTATCGAAAAGATTTAGTTAAACCAAATGAAATACCAAAAACATGGGATGAGCTATTGGCACAAGCTAAGGCAAAGAAAGGACAAGGTAATACGAAATTTGGATATGTTTTCCAATTGAAGCAGTATGAAGGACTTGTGTGTAACGCTGTAGAATTTGTCGCCTCCTATGGTGGAGCTTTTATCGATAAAGATGGTAAAGTAGCCGTGAATAGTCCTGAAGCCATCAAGGGATTGAAGAAAATGGTCGAAATTGCCAAGTCTGATGTAGTTCCTGGCAACGTCACAACATTTACAGAAATAGAGTCAGACCAAGCCTTTATTGAAGGCCAAACCGTATTCTTGCGCAACTGGCCATATGAATATGCAAGTGCAAATGACAAAGAAAAATCTAAAATTGTTGGCCAAGTCGGTGTAGCACCACTTCCAGCAGGTGATAAAGGATCTGCGGCGGCACTAGGCGGTTGGATGGCAGGTATCAATAAGTATTCCAAGCATCCGAAGGAAGCATGGGAATTCTTAAAGTTCATGGCAGGTGCTGATGGTCAAAAGATTGATGCAATTTACGGCGGTCATGCTCCAACTATTACAAAGTTGTACGAAGATCAAGAGATTCTTAAAGCGAACCCAACTTTTGCTGATAAAGGCTTCGTAGCTGGTTTAAGTGCAGCGATTTCTCGCCCAGTAGCTCCGAATTATCCTGAAATTTCAGAGATTATTCAAATTAATGTTTCAAAAGCAATTGCAGGGGAACAAACCGTTGAACAAGCGGCTCAAAATATGGAAAAAGAAATGAAGGCAGCCCTTAATAAATAATATTTAAAAGCTAGGATTAGCCTTCTCCTTGGGGGCTAATCCGTTTAAATCCCTAAAAAAGGAGGGGTTAACGTGAAAAATAGTGCCCTAAAAATAGAAACAGATAATCATAAAGCATCGGTTAGAAATAATTCTATTACCCCGAAAAAGAAAAGAAAAAAACTCTTTACTGAGAAAACAGCCGGGTATTATCTTGTGGCACCTGCTATGATTTTAATCTTCCTCATTGCCATTTGGCCAGTTTTGCAATCCTTTTATTTCAGTTTGTTTGATTTAAGATTAAACAATCCCACTAAATCGGAAGTCCATTTAAGTTATAATCTCGATCTAGAACGATATCTGAATAACTATCCGTTTTTAATTGGAACCATTGACAACGAAATTAAAAGTGGAAATGGCGCCGAGGAGCTTCAATCCATAAAAGACAAACTGCAATCATTAGATAAGAAGATTCGCAACAGATCTGAGATCAGCACAAAATATGATTCCGTAAACGATAAGTTAATGAATTTTGAACAGGTGGACTCTGAGCTGAGCATTGCAAAAATTGATAGAAAAATGGCTAAAGAATATGAAAATACTTCTGAAATTATTAATAATAAAATGAAGAAATTGTCCGTCAATGTTAAGTTCTCTCAAGAAAAGAAACTCCTTGGTTTAGCCACAGGATATGGAGATGCGCTTATTCAACCTAATTTTATCGGTTTGCAACATTATAAAGATAATTTATCAGCTAGCAGAATGTGGAAGGCCATCGGAAATACTACTACATTTACGATCATCTCCGTCTTTGTCGAGCTGGTTTTAGGATTAGCCATTGCCCTGTTAATCAATAAAGCTTTCTTTGGCCGAGGGCTTATCAGGGCAAGCATTCTGATTCCGTGGGCCATTCCAACGGCTGTGTCTGCCTTAATGTGGAAGTTTTTATATGATGGACAAAATGGGATTGTAGCCAAAATCTTTGAAAATATCGGGCTGGTTGATAACATGGAGAAACTGCTTGTAACCGATACGGGTGCGATGTTTTCGGTCATTTTTTCTGATGTTTGGAAAACCACTCCGTATATGTCATTGCTGTTATTGGCAGGGCTTCAAACCATTCCCGATTCCCTATATGAAGCAGCTGCTATTGATGGCGCTGGCAAATGGAAACAATTTATGAAAATTACTTTACCGTTATTAAAGTCAAGTATACTTGTTGCACTACTTTTTAGAACTCTTGATGCATTCCGTGTTTTCGACTTAATTTACGTTCTTACCGGCGGTGGGCCTGCTAATTCAACGGAAACCATTTCAATCCTCGCTTATAAAGTGATGTTCAATCAGACGAATTTTGGTGATGGATCGGCTCTCTCTGTCATTGTGTTTATCTGCGTTGCGATCATTTCAATGATTTATATCAAGTTTTTGGGCAGAGACCTGCTTAATGACAGATAGGGATATATTAAGGGAGGAAGTTAAATATGCAGAAAAAAGCTAGTCCATTCTTCTATGTGTTTCTCGTAGTGTTTGTATTTGTTGTCATGTTTCCATTCCTATGGATGCTAATCAGTTCGATAAAACCGGCGACAGAATTGTTTGGGGACAAGGCATTTACTCCATATACCACACATCCAACATTGGAGAATTATGTCTCAGTTTTTGTTGATCATCCGTTTTTACGATATTTGTGGAATAGTACGGTTGTTGCTACCATCACGACTGTGTATACGGTTTGTGTTGCTTCGTTTGCTGCCTATGCCATTGCCAGACTTAATTTTAAAGGAAAAACATTCATTCTTGGAATTGTGTTATCAGTTTCCATGTTTCCGCAAATTGCGACGATAACACCTATTTTTATCTTCTTGAAGAATCTTGGGCTTACCAATTCATATTTAGGATTGATTATCCCTTATACAACATTTACCCTTCCGCTCTCGATCTGGATCCTGGTAACGTTTTTCCGTAAAATTCCTTTGGATCTTGAAGAGGCGGCAAAAATAGACGGGGCTTCCTTAATGCAAACCTACTGGAAAGTCATTATGCCGCTTGCGGTTCCTGGAATATTTACCACTGCCATCCTTGTCTTTATAGCAGCATGGAACGAGTTCTTTTTTGCCCTTACCATCAATACAGATGAAAAGTTTAAGACAGTACCGATTGGAATAGCGATGTTCCAAGGGCAATTTACCATCCCATGGGGTGAAATTGCTGCCGCAACAGTAGTTGTAAGTGTTCCTCTCGTTATTATGGTTTTAATTTTCCAACGGAGGATAGTTTCGGGCTTAACCTCAGGATCAGTAAAAGAATAATAGGTACAGGCATACAAAAATGTTTGGAATTTAAGTCACTACTTGTTTACATAGGCTGTTTTTGGAGTATCACTTAATCTAGTATTCTTGACGCCTATAAGATCCTGGAGCCTGGCCATACTTCTTTTTAAATACTTTGTGAAAATATGGGTAGGTTCCGAATCCACATTCAACGGCAATCTGCTCAAGCGTCATCGTCGTGTATTTCATTCGTTCGATTGCAGCAGATAAGCGGATTTCCTGCGCATACTCCATCATCGTTTTCCCGACGCTGCTTTTGAATAAATGAACCGACCTGGAGACGCTGAGGCCGGCATGCCCAGCCACATCCTCCACTTTGAAGGCGCGCGTGGCATGTTCTTCAATATAGCGCATCATCCGTGTAACCGTATACGGGTGATGGGAAGAAGGGACCGTTTCGTTGACGGCTCTTTCCAGAGATATACATAATGCTTGCAGTAAATAGCCGGTGAGCTCTTCGTTTTGGCTGGATGATGGCCGGCGCTTTTCAATCATGATATGGCGCCATAAATTAAGCAGTTTTTCATCAAGGTCGATTCGGGAGACAGCTGGCTTTTCGGATCGGCTCCACCATTCGTCGATCCATGCGCCTTCGCAGCCCAAGTGATAGTCACCGCTATTTTGGCCTTCCTTTACCAGCAGTTCATAATGGTCCCCTGGTTTAATGAACAGGAGGTCTCCTTTCTTAAGCTCATTTTTTCTGCCCTTTACCACAACTTCGCAGAGACCTTCCGTTTGCAGGCGGAATAGATAGGCCGGATAACCGGTTTTATATTGGGAATGATACCCATTTGTGTGATAAGAATAGCCGCAAAAAAATATTTTTGTTGTCATAATCATCCTCTGTTCCAAAACATAATAGCAAAATTGTAGATGTTTTAATTATATCATCTATATTTATTTCCTAGATAAACAATATATCATTTAATTAAATAAGAAATGTTATTAGGGGTGAAGAGGCAAAGATGGCAAGAATTCCGATAGCTGTACAAATGTATACATTACGAGAAGAAAGTGCCAAGGATTTTGCGGGCACTTTAAAAAAAGTCGCTGAGCTTGGGTTCGACGGTGTTGAGTTTGCGGGATTTGGAGGATTGACTGCAAAAGAAGTAAGAGTGTTATTGGATGAGTTTGGTCTTCAGGCAGCGGCCAGCCACATACCGCTGGAAGATTTGGAAAACAATCTTTTCCAGGTTATTGAAGACCAGAAAATAGTAGGGAGCAGCTATGTGGTGTGCCCTTACCTAATGCCAGACCGTCGCAGCAAGGAGGATTATAAAGCTCTTATTTCATTTTTGGATCAAGCAGGTGAAACATGCCGCCGGCAAGGTATCACTCTTTGCTATCATAACCATGATTTTGAACTAGAGCGCCTGTCCAATGGCAGAACCTTCCTTGAAGCAATCTTTGATAGAACGAACCCAAACAATGTGAAGGCGGAGCTGGATGTGTATTGGCTTACTAAAGCGGGCGAAAAGCCGGTGGAGTGGATGAATCGTTATAAAAATAGATCACCGCTCATTCACCTGAAAGACATGACAACAGATGGAGAACAGTTTTTTGCGGAGCTTGGAACAGGTGGTGTTGATATCAAAGCAGTGCTAAAAACGGGAGCAGAAAACGGTGTAGAGTGGTGGGTGGTTGAACAGGATATGAGCCGCCGCTCTCCCTTCGAAAGCATAGAAATCAGTATGAATTACTTAAAGACGCTGCAGATTAAATAGGTATCTTGTTTAATATTTTCCACCTTATCCGTCAATGTAAGCCATTTCATTTATTCTATCATTCTCTAAAATTAAAGGTAAAGCAACGATAAAAAAGGAGTGGTTTGATATGTTAAAAGTTACTATATGGAACGAAAACCGTCATGAGCAAAAAAATCCGGTTGTCAGGGATATTTATCCGAACGGCATCCATGGTACGATCGCTGAATTTCTTCAAGCTGAAGGGCTTGAAACAAGAACCGCTACCCTTGATGAGCCAGAGCATGGCTTAACAAATGAAGTACTCGCTGCTACCGATGTCCTAGTTTGGTGGGGACACCTTGCACATGGTGAAGTAAAAGATGAGATTGTTCAAAAAGTCCAACAACGTGTTCTCGATGGAATGGGGTTAATTGTTCTTCACTCCGGTCATTTTTCAAAAATCTTTAAGACCTTAATGGGTACCAGCTGTGATTTAAAGTGGCGGGAAGCCGATGAAAAAGAACGTCTTTGGGTGGTTAGCCCGAGTCATCCCATAGCAGAAGGGATCTCTGAATATATTGAATTAACGAAAGAAGAAATGTATGGCGAGCACTTTGATATCCCGCAGCCGGATGAGCTTATCTTTATGAGCTGGTTTGAAGGCGGCGAAGTATTCCGAAGCGGCTGTACCTTCAAACGTGGAAATGGAAAAGTTTTTTACTTCAGACCAGGTCATGAAACGTATCCGACCTATCATAACGAACAGATTCAACGTGTCATCATCAATGCGGTCAAATGGGCAGCACCTGTCAAACGGGAACGTCCAGTCTATGGGAATGCGAAACCACTAGAACAAATCAAAGGGGGACATCAATAATGGAAAAGTTAAGAGTTGGCATAATCGGCTGCGGCAGTATAGCTCAGCATCGACATATACCTGAATATCAAGCCAATAAAAACGTCGAAATAGTGGCTGTTTGTGATATTGATGAAGAACGGGTTAAAGAAATTGCTGAGAAATATCAACTTGCTGCTTACACCAGTTATGATGAGTTAATAGGCAGCGGCACGGTCGATGCAGTCAGTGTTTGTACACCGAATTATCTTCATGCCCCAATCTCAATTGCTGCCTTAAATGCAGACCTGCATGTTCTTTGTGAAAAACCGATGGCTACTTCTAAACAGGAAGCAGAAGCGATGATTGCTGCAGCAAAAGAGAGCGGTAAAAAGTTAATGATTGCCCATAATCAGCGTTTTGTCCCTTCTCATCAAAGAGCCCGTCAGTTGATTGCAAGCGGAGAAATCGGTAAGATTTATAGTTTCCGCACAGCCTTCGGACATGGCGGTCCCGAGGGATGGAGTGTAGATGGAAAAGATAGCTGGTTTTTCCAAAAAGAAAAAGCATTTGTCGGTGCTATGGGGGACTTGGGGGTTCACAAGACAGATTTACTTCGCTATGTGTTAGGGGAGGAAATTGTCGAAGTGGGTGCCTTTGTAGAAACTAGTTCTAAGGAGTTTGCTGATGTTGATGATAACGCAGTTTGTGTGTTAAAAACTGAAAGCGGCATGATTGGAACCCTTGCTGCCAGTTGGTCCTATAAAGGTAAGGAAGATAATTCCACGATTATATATGGAGAAAAAGCGATCCTCCGTTTAGAGGATAACCCAACCTATTCACTAGTTGTACAATATGCGAACGGTGAAGTCGTGAATTATGAGCTGGGAAAAATCCAGTCCAATGATGAAGGCGGTCAAAATAATACACATGTCATCGAGAAGTTTGTTGATTCCGTTCTTCAGGATCAAGAACCGCCGGTACCTGGTGAGGAAGGTATGAAGTCACTAGAGGTTATATTAGCGGCACTAGAATCAAATGAAACTAAAAAAATTGTCAAAGTGAATGAGCTATGACAAAACTTCGAATTGGAATCATTGGGGTTGGCGGTATTGCACAAGGCCGTCATATCCCTGCTTTTCTTCAATTAAATGCAGTTTGTGAATTAACAGCCGTAAGTGATGTTAATATCGAACGAGCGAAGGAAATTGCCGAAAAATATAACATCCCTCACGTATTTGAGGACTATCGAGACCTCTTTTCAGAAGTGGATGCTGTTTGCATTTGTACACCCAATAAATTTCATGCGGAGATTACGCTTGCCGCATTTGAAGCAGGGGTTCATGTTCTATGTGAGAAACCGATGGCTCTCAGCGCAGAAGAATGCGAGAAGATGATGGCATCGTCTAAAAAAGCAGATAAAGTGCTGGCTATTGCCTATCATTATCGTTTCATGAAGGAATCGCAGGCGGCTAAGAAGGTAATGCAAGAGGTAGGCACTCCGCTTGTTGTGAGGGTCAAAGCCTTAAGACGCCGAAAGGTACCAGGCTGGGGCGTTTTTACCAATAAAGACCTCCAAGGCGGCGGCAGCCTGATTGATTATGGCTGTCACCTACTCGATTTAGCTCTTTGGCTGATAGGAAATCCAAACCATATTGCGGTGTCAGGCACCACTTATAACACGCTAAGTAAAATGCCCAACCAAGTGAACCAATGGGGATCGTTTGATCATGAAACTTTTAATGTGGATGATCATGTGACAGCTTACATGAAATTTGAAAATGGAACGTCTATGCTATTCGAAACCTCATGGGCGGCCAATATAAAAGACGACAGCGAGCACCTGAGCATTTCAGGAGTAGATGGTGGTTTAAGTGTATTTCCTTTAGAACTCTATACAACAAAAAATGGCATTCTGTTTAACAGTGAGGCAGCCTGGATTCAAGGTGAAGTTGATCCAGGCCTGCTTCAAGCGCGAAATTTTATTGAAACCTGTCTTGGAACAAGTGAATTGATCGTTAAGCCTGAAGAGGCGCTTCAAGTTTCTCAAATTATTGATCAAATATATAAGAGTGGGGGAACTCAATTATGAAATTAGGTGTATTTACTGTCTTATTTGCGGAAAAAACATTCGAAGAAATGCTGGATACAGTAAAGGAAGCAGGACTCCATGCAGTGGAAATTGGAACCGGCTGTTACCCTGGTAACCACCACTGTGACTTAGACACGTTATTAGAAAGTGATGAAGCACGCCAACAGTATATCCAAAAAGTAGAGGAACGCGGACTAATCATCAGCGCCTTCAGCTGCCATGGAAACCCGATTTCACCAGAGAAGGAATTTGCGAAAAACTCTCATGAAACACTCTTAAAAACAATTCAACTTGCATCTCTTCTCAAAGTGCCGGTTGTAAATTGTTTTTCAGGTACAGCGGGGGATCATGAAGGAGCTAAATATCCGAACTGGCCAGTTACCCCTTGGCCAAATGAATATGGCGATGTCTTAAAGTGGCAATGGGAAGAAAAATTGATTCCGTATTGGAAAGAAGTAGGTCAATTTGCTAAGGATCATAATGTGAAGATCGGGCTCGAACTCCACGGTGGTTTTTTAGTACACACTCCCTATACACTTTTAAAACTGCGCGAGGAAACGTGTGATGCGATTGGTGCTAATTTAGACCCAAGCCATTTATGGTGGCAAGGCATTGACCCTGTTGCGGCAATCAAAATTCTCGCCAAAGAAAATGCCATTCATCATTTTCATGCGAAAGACACATACATTGATCAGGAAAATGTGAATATGTATGGATTAACGGATATGCAGCCTTACGGGGAAGTGAAAACGAGGGCTTGGTCTTTCCGGTCTGTCGGTTGCGGGCATAGCCTAAAAGAGTGGTCTGATATGATGAGTGTATTACGAACCTATGGCTATGATTATGTGGTCAGCATCGAACATGAGGATCCAATTATGTCAATTGATGAGGGATTCAAACGAGCGGTAACCAACTTGAAATCGGTTTTAATTGAGGAATCCGTCTCGCAAATGTGGTGGGTGTAGGGTTCTGGGAAGTATATCTTATGCTTCTTCTGAACTTATCTTTCATAATTATGACGTTGCTTCAAAGACATTACAGGAAAATTTCACCTTAAAACCGTATGAAACAGGGTTTTATATGCTATTGTAAACATAAAGGGCTGCTTGCCCTTTTTTTGCTTCAAAAATGGCTTTGTTTTTAGAATGAGAGGTGAAATATAATGGATTTCATATCTGTTATCGGATATATAGCGGCTATTCTTACAACCGTTTCTTTTCTTCCACAGGCGATTAAAACCATCAAAGATAAAACCACGGATGGAATTTCCTTAGGCATGTACAGCATGTTCACAAGTGGAGTTTTGTTATGGCTGGTGTATGGTTTTTTTGTGAAAGATATACCTATAATTATTGCAAACTCGATAACCTTTATCTTAGCGGTAACGATATTAGCTTTAACGATAAAATATAGTACAAAAGTTAATCAAAAATGAGAAATGACGATTCCAAAGCAGAATCGTCTTTTTTATGGCCATTCGGTTACTGTAAAATAATTACTGTAATCGCTTTCAAAATCGTAAACACTAGATTGTTAAGTAAATCTTTTTTTGATATTTTAAAGATAATACTTTTTTCTTAGTATAATAGCATAGAAAAGATGACATAGAAAAAGGGAGAAATCAAATTGAGGACCCATATAACAACCTATGTATATAAATGGATGCTCATTTTTAGTTTGATCGTCCTTACCGAACTAGTTGATTTAATTTGTACCATTCTTTTTCCATCCGTGAGTCTAATCAAGTATGGTACCCTTTTTATACTATTAGGTATCCTGCCATTTATTATCATTACACTCAAAGAAATGAGTAGGAAAGAAGAAGAACTTCGCTTAAATAAGCTAAAGTTAAAGAATATATTTGATACGCTAGATATAGCAATTTGGTCCCATGATTTAAAGTCTGACGCTCTATTAATTACACCTGGCATTGAAAAATTGTATGGGTATTCTTATATCGACTTTTATAAAGATCTAAATCTTTGGAAAAAAGTAATTTATCCAGATGATTTAACTATATTAGATGAAAGAGCAGAAAAATTAGCAAAAGGAGAAACAGTCACAAGCGAATATCGGATTATTAGGCCGGATGGCGAAGTCCGTTGGATTCAGGATAGGGGATTTCCAACCCTAGATAGTAAAGGAAATTTTGTGGATTTCAATAGTGTCTTGTTTGATATTACGGACCGTAAAGAAAGCGAGGACCGTTATCGCAGTTTAGTAGAAATGTCACCCGATATTATTGCGGTTGTCTGCCAAGAAAAAATTGAATATATGAATGAGGCAGGCTGGAAGCTGGTTGGTGCATCCGGCTCAGAAGAAGTCATTGGGGAGTCTGCCATGAAATTCGCCTCTTTAAACATTATTCATTTGATTAAAAGCAAGTTTAAGCGTCCCAATCATGATAGGTTACGTTTTGAATTCCAGGTGAAAAGGCTCGATGGAGAGACCATAGATGTCGAGATGGCAGCGACTTCAATCATTTATGAAGGAAGATTTGCGGTACAGGTTGTTGGCAGGGATATTACGGAACGGAAGAAAGCAGAGAAGACTATTCAATATATGGCTTTTTATGATTCGTTGACAGGCTTGCCCAACCGAAATCAGTTTAGAAACCATCTAAACGAAGTCTTAACAAAACAATTAGAGCAGGTCCAGGCCGTATTATTTTTAGATTTAGATCGTTTTAAAATCATAAATGATACCAAAGGGCATACAGTCGGTGATTTGATCCTCCAAAAGGTAGCCCATCGATTAGCCGCCACCGTTAATTCTGCAGGGATGGTTTCAAGGCAGGGTGGAGATGAGTTTATCATATTACTAGAGAACACGGATAAAGAAAGAGCATCATATATTGCCCAGCAAATCCTCTCTGAGTTTTCCAAGCCGCTGGAAGTGAATGAACAAGAGTTTTTTGTTACTCCAAGTATTGGGATTAGCCTCTACCCCGCAGATGGGGAGGATGTGGAAACCTTAATAAAAAATTCAGACACGGCTATGTATCAAGCAAAAGAACGAGGGAAAAACAATTTCCAATTCTACTCTTCTAATCTTAATGGAATTTCCATTCGAAAAATGGAGTTGGAAAATGGCTTAAGAAAAGCGCTGGAAAAGAATCAATTGATGCTGCATTATCAACCGCAAATATCTTTACAAACAGCGGAAATAGTAGGAATAGAAGCATTAATTCGTTGGCAGCATCCTGAGCATGGTCTCATCCCGCCTTCTGAATTTATCCCGCTCGCAGAGGAAACAGGGTTGATTGTTCCAATTGGAAAATGGGTTCTGCAAGAAGCATGCAGACAACGAAAAGCATGGGAACAAATAGGGTTTCGCGGCTTTCCTATCGCAGTCAATGTCTCTGTTCGTCAATTTGAAGATGACCATCTCATTGACTTTATCTCATCTTTATTGAATAAAAACGATCTAAAGGGCAATCAGCTAGAGTTAGAAATTACTGAGAGTATCATGCAAAATCTAGAAAACTCAACGATTATATTAAATAAATTGAAGGAACTAGGTGTACTTCTCTCCATCGATGATTTCGGAACAGGCTATTCCTCATTAAGTTATTTAAAGCATCTTCCTATTGATAAGATTAAGATTGATAAATCATTTGTCGATGATATTATTTACCATTCGAATCAGGGGATCATGGTGAAAACGATTATTGATATGGGGTTGAATTTAAACTTTGCTGTTATTGCAGAGGGAATCGAAACAGATGAACAACTTCATTTTTTAAAGGAAAATGAATGTAAAATTGGACAGGGGTATTTATTTAGCAAACCAATTTCTGCTGAACAGATGGATGTATATCTTTTATCTAGAAATGAAAAGAGGAGTGGTATCCCCATTTGATTGGAGTACCACTTTCGTTTATTCGGGGGATTGTTAGGTGGTCTCGATTCAACATCAATTTCCCCATTTCATGGCTACTTTTAAGGTACAGCAGCCGGCTGGATGTTGAGGGTTGGTTTGTGAGATAAGCTCAAAGTTGACTCCTGAAGGCGTAAAATTTGTGACCACAGGTACTTTTAATCCAATCGTCTTGATTAACTGATCTACATCGGCTTTTTTTCCTTGTTGAGCTGAACTCATCATTTTTTTAGCGAATTCTATATTCCCTAAACGATCAAGCAAAATACGACCTTGATCCATCAAAAATCGAAATGATTTGACTGAGTCTTCAAATATTTTTACATCTACGGGTGGATAACTCCTTAAATACGACTGAAGCATGAACTGAGGCGGGTAAGCAGGTAATGGAGGATAGATTGGATATTGATATGGGTAGTAATACATGGTTACTCTCCTTCCAAATTTAAAACGCAGGCCAGAATAGGATATGATATTTTTCCGACGATGGTTCCATGAAAGGCTACACAAAAAGCGCATGGATTAGAAAATCCATGCGCTTTTTGATCTTAATGGATATAAATATCCCCACTGGACACATCAAGGTCTATTTTGTATTTACCAGAGCCATGGACCCCTTCGATGCTTTTTTTCTTCATGTTTTTTGAAGTCAATGGGAAATCACACTTTATCTCCCCGCTGGATACATCTCCATCTAGGCTGAAATCAGCATTGTTAGGTAGGTCTAGCCCCACATCTCCAGAACTCACTTCCATATCAATCGAGTCTGTCAATTGATCCACTTGAAAATTTACCTCCCCAGAGGACACCTCGGCTTGAATGGCACCAGTATATTCTGTGACATCCAAACTGCCAGAACCTACATCAAATGAGCCTGTTTCTGTCTTTAAGGAATGAATCTCAACATTTCCTGAGGCTACCTTTTGTTTAAAATCGTTAACGATCATGTTTTTGAGGTTCATGTTGCCTGAACCAATATCAAGGGTTAATTCGTTTAGTTTTGCTGGATTATTTTTGGAGGTACCTGAAAAAAATACGTTCCCCGAACCCAAACTGATGCTCATGTTGCGGTGATAATCTTCCGGAATATAGATTTTCATTTTCTTCTTTTCTGAGAATGGGGACCAGTCAAACCAACCAAACCCTTTACGCTTGATAGAGACCTCGATGGTGTCCCCATGATCCCTAACAGTTAGCTTTTCTTTGCCGTTATAGACTGCTTTAACATCTTTCCGGTCTTCTGGAATAATCGTGGTACTTACACTAGAAACATCCACTTCAATCCGATCAATATCGTTTGTCATTGTTGCTTGTGCATTTTTATTCCCCGATTTACTAAACCAGTCGAAGGAAGAAGCCTGATTGTAGATAATATATAATCCAGTGATGACCAATAACAAAATGACAATTCTTTTCAATTTTTCCATCCCCTTTTCTTACATCTTCTAATTAAGAATAAGAAATCCTCCCACTTTCCTCAATGAGCCAGAGATTTATTTATCTCTAAGACTTGAGGCGTATTTGGGATTTAGGAACAAAAAAAGTGACTCAAACTTGAGTCACATTAATGGAAGTCTTTTGCCTTCTTTGCATAAAGTAGGTTCTTTTTTTGCTTTGATTGAGAAAGAAATTCCTCCAACGCACCTGAACCAAACAAAACACCCAAGAGGATGAAGAGAAAACCGAAGATTTGCGATGCAGTAATCTGCTCGTTGAGAAAAATGACGGCACCGATCAGCGAAAAAAAGGGGCTAAGATTAATGAAAATAGCTGATTCAGCTACACCAACTTGGCCGATAGCATTATTGTATATCATATGGCCAAGCGCCGTGGCGATGATTGCGGAAGAAAGAAAAATCAGCCAAACGTCTACAGACCCATGAGTAATTCCACTTAAGCCATTGGGCTCTTTAACTAGACTAATAAGAAATAATAAAACAGATCCAATTACTAACATATAGCCTGTCATTAAGCGCGGGTCCAATGTGTCAGAAACCTTTTTAATTAAAATGAAACTAAATGCTTGGGTGAAAATGGATAAGAACACATAGGCATCCCCACTAGAGATGGTACGTACACCATCATTTCCAAACATCACTATAAAAGTAACGCCCGTAAAACCCATTATGATGCCCAACAATCGAATCGTTGTGATCCTGGTTCCTAATAAGAAATAGGCGACAATCGTCGTTAGCAATGGACCAAGTCCTAAAATAAGCCCACCATTTGATGCAGATGTTTTGGACAATCCAAGCGATAGAAAAAAATGGTGACAAACCACGTTAAAAATACTTGCGAAGAAAATATAGCGAAACTCTTTTTTGGAAGGGAGCCTAACTTTCTTTAAAAAGCCAAGGATGATAAATACAGAGATACCCGCTGTGAAAACCCTTAGGGCTGTAATGGTCTCTGGCTGAAAGGTCGTAACAATGATTTTCGTCGCAATGACATTCAGTCCCCAGGCTGCCATGACAAACACTAATAGCATGTATATCTGATATTTTTGAACTTTTGCCAACTGCGTCACTTCTTTCTGCTTCATAAAAATAGATTGCCATTATTATACATCTTCAGTGAGCATTTGACATGTATATTTTTCGTTTTTCGAAAGATTTTTAGATTACTTGAATTAAAAAGGAAAGAAATTGTGGTATTCTTGGTTATGGAGGTGGATGCAATGACAATAAAAAAAATAACCCCGAAAGAACTTCATGAAAGGCTGCAAGTTGAAGAAAAACCAGTCCTTCTAGATGTTCGGGATAAAGAGAAATATAATCAATTTCATATAGAAGAAAGTCTTAACATTCCAAAGACAAATATTTTTGAGCTTGAGGGGTTAGCAGAAGCGAAACAACTAGCCTTACCGAAAGACCAAGAAATGATTGTAACCTGTACTACAGGGAATTCAGCAACGAAATGTGCACAGATTCTGGATGCGCATCATTATAATGTGACGGTTCTAGAGGGAGGACTTACTGCTTGGAAGGCATATTTAAGTTCGCTGCGAGACGAATAGGGAGATCCTTAACATGCTGCAAAAGTTAAATAAACAACTTGAAAGAATCATGCCATTAATTACACCGGTTGGGGTAGTGATAGGGGTAATATTCAGTATACATCTCAAGGACTTTTCTTATTTAGTGCCATGGATTTTTGCATTTATGACCTTCTCAGGGAGTTTAAGTTCCAATTTCCATTCGTTAAAAGAGGCAATCGTACATCCTTTTCCTATTTTTATCGCGATGTTAATCCTCCATATTCTTATGCCTATTTGGGCATGGAGTGTTGGACATATCGTTTTTTCTGGTGATATTTATACGATTACCGGGCTTGTTTTAGGAATGGTGATACCAACAGGGGTCACAAGCTTCATATGGGTAGCCATATACAAAGGAAATATTCCGTTGGTCTTATCGATTATTTTAATAGATACTTTGCTTTCACCTATAATTGTTCCCTACTCGATATCATTTTTTATGGGTGAAAGAATTGAAATGGACTTTTTTAATATTATGAAAGGGCTATTGGAAATGGTCGTCCTCCCATCGCTGATTGGTATGTTTTTAAACCAAGCGACAAAGGGGAAAATTAAAGATCAATTAGGAACACGACTTGCTCCTTTTTCGAAAATTGGTATGGGATTTGTCGTCATGCTAAATGGGGCAGTTGTGGCACCATACTTACAGAATATTAATCTTAAATTAGTAAGTATTACTATGACTGTCTTTATGATTGCATTGACTGGATACTTGTTTTCATTTTTAATTGGGAAATTATTTAATGGTGGACGCGATAACGTCATTTCACTGACTTTCACGGGTGGAATGAGAAATATCAGTGCAGGGGCAGTGATCGCTATCTCCTACTTTCCAGCTGCAGTTGCGGTGCCAGTGGTTATCGGCATGCTGTTTCAACAAACCCTTGCCTCGTTAAATGGCCATTTTCTTAATAGATATTATAATAAGAAAGTGGAAAATCAAGATTCTGTTGCCTTATAAGGGAAAACATAACAAAACATCCTCACGACCGAATTGGCGAGAGGATGTTTTGTTTTTAATATGCATCAAGACTGATATGTTTAAATTTACTAACCTGAAACAACCCTTTATCTGTTAGTTTCAGTTCGGGTATGACCGGAAGTGCAAGGAAAGATAAGGTCAAAAACGGGTTAAAATGGTGATTTGCTCCTAATTTGTTAAGTGCTTGATTGATCTCATTAAGACTTGCATAAACCTCTTGAAACGGCCGCTCTGACATTAACCCTGCAATGGACAGCTCCAAGGAAGCAATCACTTCTCCATGATGAACTACAACCAGACCACCTTGCATCTCTTTCATCGCTTGTGCGGCAGTGACCATATCATCATCCGTAGCACCAGCAATAATAAGATTATGGGAATCATGGGCAATGGTGGTTGCAATAGCACCTGATTTTAGACCTAAACCTTTCACAATTCCTAAACCAATTTGATTTTTCAGGTGATGGCGTTCAATGACGGCCAACTTTAATTGGTCATTAATAATCGAAGTTTGAAAGAATCCACTTTCATTCGTGTCAACCTTTTCAATTATATGTCGGGTCACAAGACTATTGGGAATAATTTCAATGATATTTGCTTTGTTAGTTTTTAAAGGAATGTGAAAATGATTTTTGGTTAGTTCATAGAAACGAACAGAATTTCTTAATCGCTCGGTTTCAACGAAAGTTTGGTTGGATAACTCCATAGTAAGTTGACCATTTTCGACAACCACCTTTCCATCTTTAAAAACTTTGGTAATAGTCAGTTTTTTAATGTCATCAAACAGGAAAAAATCCGCTTTGTATCCAGGTGCAATCGCCCCCTTATCTTCGAGGCCAAAGCATTCGGCTGCATTGATAGTTGCCATTTGAATGGCGGTAATTGTAGAGAGACCTGAGGCAATGGCAAGTCTCACGTTGTGATCGATGCTGCCGTCATGGATCAAGTCATCTAAATGTTTATCGTCGGTAACAAATAAGCATCTTCTGGCATTTCGCTCATTGACGATTGGAATCAATTGTTGTAAATCCTTTGCAACCGTCCCTTCGCGAATCATTACATACATTCCTCTTCTGAGACGCTCTTTTGCCTCTGCGGCTGTTGTGCTTTCATGATCGGTGCGAATCCCAGCCGCCATATAAACATTGATATCATTCGGTGATAAACCTGCAGCATGGCCGTCAATTTTTTTACCGGCTTGTTTGGCTGTTAAGATTTTTTCAAGCATGTCATGTTCAGCTTGTAAGACTGCTGGAAAATTCATGACTTCAGCTAGACCTAACACACGTGGCTGTTGATAAAACGGTTTGAGGTCATCGGCAGTGAGGGTTGCACCAGAATTTTCAAATTCGGTCGCTGGAACACATGAAGGAAGCATAAAGAAAAAGTCAAACGGAAGATTTTCCGAGGAATCAAGCATGTATTGTATTCCATCCGTTCCTAATACGTTGGCAATTTCATGAGGGTCGGCAATAACCGTGGTCACCCCGTGCGGCAGAAGAACCCTTGCAAATTCCTTTGGTGTGACCATCGAGGATTCAATGTGAACATGACCATCGATGAAGGCGGGGGAAATATATTGACCCTTCGCATCAATCGTCTTTTTTCCCTCATATTCTCCGATCCCTGCAATGTATCCATCAACGATTGCAATGTCTCCTTCAACGATTTCACCAGAAAAGACATCGATAATTTTTCCATTTTTAATGACAGTATCTGCTGGCTCTCGTTTAGAGGCTACAGAGATTCTCCTCTTTAATCGATTTCCCTCCATAGGACAACATCCTCTTCTGTCAGATTAATATTCCACTTTATCTTGTGCAATCTCCCATGTTCTAAACGGCAAGTCACCATCAGTCGGAAAAATTTTTATCATCGGTATTTTTCGATATTCAACAGGTAGGGATAGTTGATCATATATAAATTGATCATCGAAGCCGATCTTTGCCGCATCTTGTTTAGTGCAGGCATAATAAACAGCCTTGGGGCGAGCCCAGTAAATCGCGCCGATACACATCGGACAAGGTTCACAGCTGGTATAGATTTCACAGTCGATCAGTTGAAAGTCGTTTAAATTCCGGCAGGCATCTCGAATGGCTTGCACTTCTGCGTGTGCAGTAGGATCGTTGGTCCCCGTTACTTGATTCCGGCCAACACCAATGATTTTTCCATCCTTGACTACGACCGCTCCAAAGGGTCCGCCTTGTTTAGTCAAAACATTATTTAACGCCAGCTCAATTGCTTTTTCCATAAAGTGTGGATCTGACATATAACCACTCCATTCTATTTTTCAATTAGACTATTAGGATTGATTACACATGTGATGAATTTCCGGTTGTAGTTAGCCTGGAGAACCAGAAATTGATGACAGTGAAGTAACTTAACATACATTATTCACCATGATGCTTACAAATGCTCCATTATTGTAAGGTTATCTGCCAACCTTTTTAAAAAGGTAGTGTTATATGGCTATAAACTAGTCATTTCTGTAAAAAGTAAGAAATCAATCGTTACATTTTCTATGTAAGATTATATGACACCTGTGTAGATACTAGTTCCTCTTTTAGATATTATGGTGAAAAAAGATGACATGGCACATTGTTAAACATGTTCATCTATCTACATAAATCAACCCAGTCAGAAGAAATTTGAAAAAGAACATGGGTGTATTTTGGGAGGTCTACCATATATATATAGTTATATAACTAGGTAAGATTAGGGGGTCATAGATGGAAGGGATTCATGAAATCTTAAATGCTTTATATTCTGATTCTCATCATGAAGGAGATGTCCTCGCTACGATTATTCATGTAGAAGGATCCGCTTATCAAAAAGAGGGTACGACCATGTTGTTTCGGAGTGACGGGACACAGATTGGTATGTTAAGTGCGGGCTGTCTAGAAACAGACTTATCCTATCGAGTTCAGGAAGCCAAGAATGAAGGGACTGTTCAAACCGTTATTTATGATCTGCGTGAGGAGGGGGATTTGTCATGGGGACAGGGGGCAGGCTGTAACGGGGCCATCCACGTGCTGCTCGAACCTGTCGACGCCTTTCTTCATGACCATCTAGGTAAGTTGAAGTGCCATTTGGATAATGGGAAACGAGTCACGATGATCAAAAAAATGACCAATGAGTTTTCTGTTTCTGACTATTTATTTGTGTCAGATGATAAACATCATTTTGGTAAATGGCATGGCAGTGTATCAAGGGAGATAAAATGTCTCTTAAACGATATTCATCAATCCTTCCCGAAAAGCGGGATAAAATATGTTACGGAATTATCCTCTACTGTTTATGTCCATTCATTTGAACCAAAGCCTAGATTAGTTGTATTTGGCGCTGGTGCTGATGCAGTGCCATTGGTAAAGATTGCCTCGCTGGCAGGTTTTTCAGTGACTGTTTTAGATTGGAGCTCTGCATTTTGCAATGAGATTCACTTTCCTGATGCTGACCGATTGCTGGTCGGTTATCCGAGTGAAACGATTCCATTGCTTCAATTAACCCGTGCTGATTCAGTCTTAATCCTTACCCACCAATTTCATAAGGATCAGGAAATATTGAAATATATAAAAGGGGAGGACCTAAGGTATTTAGGAGTTCTTGGTCCCAGAAGAAGGACACAACGGCTTCTTGAGGGGGAGGCTGTAATTTCAGACATTAGCAGTCCCGCTGGTCTATCGATTGGAGCTGAAGGATCAGAGGAGATTGCAATCAGTATTGTCGCTGAATTAATACAACAGCAGCGCAATAAAAAGCAGCAAAAGGTGATGACATGTGATGGATAACCATGGTGTCATCGCAGTCTATCTTGCGGCGGGTAAGAGTCAGCGGATGGGGATTAACAAGTTGGCACTCCCTCTGGGGGAGAAAACCATTGGTAATGCTGTCTTAGAAAAGGCGGTAAGTTCTGATTTAAGCTATACGATTGTGGTGACAAGGGAAGCAGATCGGCTTAACTGGATTGATGACACTCTTTGGCGAATACCGCTCCGGAAAAATTGGGAAGCGGTGATATGTCAAGATGCGGATAAAGGGCAGGCACATTCCTTGAATCGTGGTTTGTCGACAGCTATTGAAATGGAACCAAAAGGGATCATGGTTCTTCTTGCTGATCAACCACTTCTGTCAGTAAGGATCATCAATGATTTGATTTTTCGATACCTAAAGGGTATCCAGCAACATATCGATATTCCGTTTCTGGCTGCAAGTTTTCAGGGGATTCCAAGGCCGCCCATTATTTTTTCACCAAAGATGGTTCCTGAGTTACTAAAACTCAAGGGGGACGAAGGGGCACGACAGTTGTTCAATAAGAGCCCAATGACTGGAAAACTAGTGGACTATGAAAGTGAATGGGACTTTTTTGATGTGGATACGAAAGAAGATTATGAATGTCTGAAAGGGTGTGGGCACGGGTGCTGAATAAGCAGAGGAAATCTCTGCCGCTGTACAAGATATAGCGGGATTATTCGCTCAGTTCAACGATCCGTGTCTAGGATAAAAGAAAGAGAGGGTGAAATAGCCTGCAGCTTACGATAGAGAAATTAAATCAATTGAACAAAGAAGAGTTTGTGAAGAAAGTAGGATGGGTGTTTGAGCATTCCCCATGGGTGGGCTCGCTGGTATGGGAAAGTCTGCCGTTAAATTCTCGCGAGGAACTTTTACAAACAATGGTTACAGTTGTAAAAAATGCAGAGGAAGCTTTGCAATTGGCACTGCTCCGAGCCCATCCGGATCTTGGAACCAGATTAAAAATATCCGAGGTTTCCGAAAAAGAGCAAGCGGGAGCAGGTCTTGACCGGCTATCAAAGGATGAGCATAAGGAGTTTCTATCACTGAATCAAAAATATGTCGAGCAATTTGGCTTTCCTTTTATCATGGCGGTTAAGGGCCAAACCAAAGAGACTATCCTGGCTGCGATGCAACAGCGTGTTGGTAATACCTATGAACAAGAATTCCAGACAGCTTTAAATGAGGTCTATAAAATTGCCGGGTTCCGCTTAAATGATGTTATCTAAGAAGTTGTCCTTTTGGCAAGCTAATGAGACAACTTAACTATATAAAGGGGGATGATGGTATGAAAAGAACGATGCGCTATGGAAAAGCAGATGTTTGGGTTTATCGCACTTATGCAGCTCCGCTTACAGGAGTTCGGTCGATTCCTGAATCAACCTTCAAAGGGCGCAGTAATATTCTTTTTGGAATGAATGTAAAGGTGGCGGTTGAAGGGGATGCCTTCCTATCGTCATTTAAAGATGGGGATAATAGATTAATAGTGGCTACCGATTCGATGAAAAATTTTATTCTAAAACATGCTGGTGATTATAAAGGTTCAACCCAAGAAGGATTCTTAGAATTTGTCGCCCGTCGTTTCCTTGAAACATATTCCCATATGAGTGCTGTTGATATTTCTAGTGAACAAATCCCATTTGATGAACTTCAAGTGCCAACGAATAATGGCTTTGAAGCAAGTCCATTCGTGTTTCGTTATTCATTAAATGAACAATCCATGGCTTCAGTTGAAGTGAAACGCTCTGGGGAAGAGATCCTCACATCTGATCATCTCTGTAGTTTGAAGGGGCTTAAACTTCTAAAGGTACGTGGAAGTTCCTTTTACGGGTTTGTACGGGATGAATATACCACACTGCCAGAATCCTATGACCGCCCGCTCTTTATCTTTTTAAATATAGGGTGGCGTTATAACGATTTCGAGAATGCTAAGGGCGGTACGAATGATGGGTATGTCGCAACAGAGCAAATAAGGGATATAGCTTATACCGTTTTTCATGAAGAGAATTCTCCTTCCATCCAAAATCTTATCTACCGTATTGGCCTTCGCATATTAGAGCGATTTCCACAGTTGGTGGAGGTTCGCTTTGAATCCAATAACAGAACCTGGGAAACCGTTTTAGACGAGATTCCTGCCTCGCAAGAAGGAAAGGTATTTACCGAACCGCGCCCTCCATATGGGTTTCAATGTTTCTCGATGACTCGTGACGATTTAGAACATACAAGGGAATCACCGAAATGACAGGGAAGTTAACCACTCACGTCTTGGACTTAAGTATTGGTAAGCCTGCAAGTGGGGTGTTAGTGGAGTTATGGCAAGTAGATTCAGATAACCTGTTTCAATTTATACTGACATGCCGCACAAATGAGGATGGACGGGTTAATCAGCCGCTCTTAGATGGGGCATCCATGAAAATAGGAATCTATGAACTTCGTTTTTATGTTGGAGATTATTTTCGAAATTGTGGGAAGCAAATCGGAAATCCTTCATTTTTAGATTGTGTTCCGATTCGATTTGGCATTTCTGAACCCGCATCCCCCTATCATGTACCATTGTTGATTTCACCTGGTGGGTACAGTACCTATCGGGGGAGTTAAGGAGGGGCATAAAATGAAAGATCTATGGGTGAAGAATGGGATAGTTTTTACCGAGGAAGGCTTTCGTGAGGTAAATATTCGCGTGATTGATGGGCGGATAGACTCCTTTCAAAAAAATGAACCAGAACCATTGATTGAGAAAACAGATACGACAATCGATGCAAGCGGTTGTCTAGTGGTTCCTGGTTTTATCGATGCCCATGTCCATTTTAATGATCCAGGAAGAACCGAATGGGAAGGAATCGAGACAGGCAGCCGGGCCGCAGCTATCGGTGGAACAACGACGATCTTTGATATGCCGCTGAACTGTGCCCCCTCTGTCACTAATTTTAAGAATTTACAAGATAAGAAGGACTATTTAACTGCAAGGTCATATGTTGATTATGCCTTGTGGGGAGGTATGACTGACACGAACCTCACTAACCGGCAGGAACTCTCTCAAATGGGTGAGGGAATTATTGCTTGGAAAGCCTTTATGAGTGAGAGTGGGATTGAAGATTTCCGATTTGTTTCACCAGATGGATTAAAACAAGCCATGCAAGCAGCAAAGGAACATAAGAAGATCCTCGCCCTTCATGCAGAATGGAATGAGGAGATTAATAAATGGACAGCTTTTTATAAACATAGAGCCGGGATTAATGAACGGGAGGCCTTTCTTGCGAGCAGACCTATATCTGCAGAAGAGACAGCGGTCAGCTATGCCTTAGAGCTTGCTGCCAAATATGGAACAGCCCTGCATTTTGTTCATATTAGTTCGGCGAAAGTAATTGGACTAATCGAACAAGCCAAAAAAAGCGGAGTAGACGTCACAGTGGAAACCTGCCCTCATTATTTGATTTTTGATGAAGAAGATTTTCTTAAAAGTGGGGCAATCCTTAAATGTGCACCTCCATTAAGACCGCGCGATGAGGTAGAAGGGTTATGGGACTGCCTTCAGAGCGGCTGGATTGACACAATTGGATCAGATCATTCTCCATGTCTATATTCGATGAAAACAACGGAATCCATCTGGGATGCATGGGGAGGAATTCAAGGGGTTCAGTTTACATGGCTGTCACTACTGGATGAGGCCCTGAAACGAAGAATGAACCTTAAACAAATTTTACCGTTAGGGACATCCAATGTTGCGAAGCGGTTTGGCATAGCGGACCGAAAAGGACAGATCCGTCCCGGCTTAGATGCGGATCTCGTCTTGATTCGCCTGGATGAATCAACGTTTGTTAATAAACAGTCATTGGCTTTCCGGAATGCCTATTCACCTTATGAAGATAAAGAGTTTTTACTTAAGGTGAAGAAAACGATTTTACGAGGCAGGGTCATTTATGATGATCAATCCGGGGTGAGTAACGAAAAATTAGGTGTTTGCCTGTAAATAAAGCTGTCATTCGCCGTTAGAAAAATACCCAAAAACTGAACTAGAGATTGTTCTTGATTTACTTATCCAATTCTTACCTCACAAAGCGAGCACGTAGTAAAAAGGAGGAGTTTGATGAATCAAGATAAGGAACGATTAATCCAGTGGATTGACGAGCACCAAGCGGAAATGATTGATTTTTTAAAAAAGATTGTGCAAGTTCCATCGGATAATCCTGCAGGCGACTGTTATCCGATTGCTGCTTTTTTATACCAACAACTTCTAGGTCTTGGATTTGAGGATGTCTCCCTTTTAGAGGTGGATGAAGCGGAAGTGAGAGCCGCTGGAATGATTAGTTTGGCCAATGTCCTTAGTCGTACCGAGTTTGGAAATGGAGAAGGAATGAATATCGCCTTAAATGCACATGGGGATGTTGTGCCGCCGGGGCTGGGCTGGAGTGTCGACCCATATGGGGGAGCGATTATTAACGGTAAGATGTATGGGCGAGGCGTAGCAGTTTCCAAATCGGACATTGCAGCCTATTCGTATGCTGTTTTAGCTTTGAAACAGGCCAATATCAGTCAACCATTGCAGGGGAAAGTCGACCTTGCCTTTACTTTTGATGAAGAGACAGGGGGGGAATTAGGACCGAGAAGGCTGCTTGATCAAGGGGCAATCATTCCAGACCAAGCAATTGCCGCCGGTTTTACCTACTCAGCGGTCAATGCCCATAACGGCTGTCTCCATTTTGAAGTCAAAACGATTGGAAAGTCTGCCCATGCAGCTCTGCCTCACACAGGAATCGATGCGTTAGAGGCGACAACAAGAATCCTAAATGCTTTGTATGAATATCGTCAGACTCTTGCAGCTAAAAAATCTGCAGTGCCTGGGATTGATCACCCAACCTTGGTTATCGGTCTCATTTCAGGGGGGATTAACACGAATGTCGTCCCTGATGAATGTACAATCAGGGTCGACCGGAGATTGATCCCTGGTGAAGACGGGGCCGAAGCAGAAGCGGAATTTCGTCATGTAGTGGAAGAAGCAGTTAAGACAATTGAAGGACTCAAAATAGAAATTCGAAAAATTCTTCATGCGGAAAGCTTCGGACCTGTTCCTGAAGATTCATCATTGATTTCAACTCTTTCTTCGAATTGGAAATCCATTATTAAGGAGAAGGGTGAATTAGCGATTAACGGAGTACCGATCTATGCAGATGCCCGTCATTTTTATGAAAAAGGCATCCCAACAATCATGTTTGGTGTTGGACCTAAAGTGCTCGAAGAGGCCAATGGGCACCGGGCTGATGAACATATCCGAATCGATGATTTGGTTGATGCCACAAAGATTATTGCTTGTACACTTTATGATTTATTGGGGAGAGGTAAGGGATGAAGTTAACCCAGCGGGAGCAGGAAAAATTAATGATTGTTGTTGCAGCAGACCTGGCCAGACGCCGCAAAGAACGGGGCTTAAAATTAAACTATCCAGAGGCGATTGCGCTGATCACCTACGAAATTATCGAGGGGGCCAGAGATGGAAAATCGGTAGCTGAGCTGATGAGTGAAGGGACCAAAATATTATCGTGCGATGATGTGATGGAAGGGATACCGGAGATGATTCACGATATTCAAGTAGAAGCAACCTTTCCAGATGGAACCAAGCTTGTCACTGTACATGAACCGATTCGCTAGCAAAGAGCTGTTTGTTGGAAAAAAGTAGTGATTTTACAAAATATTAATCTAATTTTACAAGATAAATAGGGAATTTTACACAATGGCTAGTTAATTTTACAAAAAAAGAAATTATTTTACGAAAAAGAAAATTAATTTTACGATAAATGGAAAGTAACTTCCAATTAAGGAGACTGCTTTAAAAATAGCGGTTCCATCCTACGAAATAAGTGATTCATTTTACCAAAAATCATCAGAGCACCAATCAAACAAATCTAATATATTGGAGTGAAAAAAATGATTCCAGGAGAATATCTCTTACGACAAGAGCCGATTGTCTGTAATCAAGGAAGGAAGACTTCTAGGATCATGGTGCTCAATCAAGGCGACCGGCCAATACAAATTGGGTCACATTTTCATTTTTACGAAGTAAATAGTGCGCTGAAATTTGAACGTGACCTTGCGTTCGGCAAGCATCTAAATATCCCGGCCGGCACTGCTGTCCGGTTTGAACCTGGTGATGCGAAAGAAGTTGAACTCGTCCCCTTCGCCGGTCAGCGTGAAGTCTATGGGTTAAATAATAAAACGGAGGGCCCATTGGACCAAGGAGAGGAGGACCCGTTATGAGCTTTCGAATGTCAAGAAAGCAATATGCAGACATGTTTGGTCCGACAACAGGGGATGCCATCCGGCTGGCCGATACCGATTTATTTATCGAAATCGAAAAGGATTTTACCGTTTATGGGGATGAAGTGAAGTTTGGCGGCGGAAAGGTAATCCGTGATGGGATGGGACAGCATCCGCTTGCCACACGAGCACAAGGAGTACTCGATACCGTCATAACTAATGCGATTATTCTGGATTATAGCGGGATTTATAAAGCCGATATTGGCATTCGTGATGGACGAATTGCAGGAATCGGAAAAAGTGGGAATCCCCTCTTAATGGAAAGCGTAGACATGATCATTGGTGCCTCAACCGAAATTATTGCCGGCGAAGGCATGATTGTAACAGCCGGCGGCATTGATGCCCATATCCATTTTATAAGTCCACAGCAAATCGAAACAGCTCTATCATCCGGGATTACAACCATGATCGGCGGCGGCACGGGTCCGGCCACTGGAACGAATGCAACAACGTGCACACCGGGTGAATGGAATATTCATCGCATGTTAGAGGCAGCTGAAGAATTCCCTATGAATCTTGGATTCTTAGGAAAGGGAAATTCGTCTGCGGAAGAACCCTTAATTGAACAAATCAATGCCGGTGTAATCGGGCTTAAACTGCATGAAGACTGGGGGACAACCGCCTCAGCGATAGACCACTGCCTCAGGGTCGCAGATAAGTATGATGTCCAAGTTGCCATCCACACCGACACACTTAATGAAGGCGGATTTGTCGAGGATACCCTAGCGGCGATTAATGGCCGGGTTATCCATACGTATCATACGGAAGGGGCTGGCGGGGGGCATGCTCCCGATATTATAAAAGTGGCAAGCTACCCGTATATCTTACCATCATCCACCAATCCAACACGTCCGTATACCAAGAATACCTTAGATGAGCACTTAGATATGCTGATGGTTTGCCATCATTTAGATCCTGATGTACCCGAAGATATTGCCTTTGCTGACTCACGAATTCGAAAAGAGACGATTGCTGCGGAAGACATTCTCCACGATTTGGGCGTGTTCAGCATGATTAGTTCCGATTCGCAGGCGATGGGACGAGTGGGCGAAGTGATTATGCGGACCTGGCAAACGGCTGATAAAATGCGAAAACAACGAGGCAAGCTGCCTGAAGACAAGGGAGAAGCAGATAACTTTCGTGCCAAGCGATATATTGCCAAATACACGATTAATCCAGCGATAACGCACGGGATTGCTGCGGAGGTTGGTTCGGTAGAAGTGGGGAAAATGGCCGACCTTGTCATTTGGGATCCAGCATTTTTTGGTGTTAAACCAGAGATTGTCATTAAAGGTGGAATGATTGCCCATAGTTTGATGGGAGATCCAAATGCATCCATTCCAACTCCACAGCCAGTTCTGTACCGTCCTATGTTTGCTGCTTTCGGAAAAGCCAAGCACACCACATCGGTTACCTTCATGTCTAAAGCAGCCATTGAGCAAGGTGTTCCCGAAAAGTTGGGGCTAAAAAAACAAATCAAACCAGTCCAAGGAATTCGTCAACTTTCAAAAAAGGATATGAAACTAAATGCTGAAATGCCAACCATTGAAGTCGATCCACAAACTTATGAAGTCATCGTGGCTGGCGAACTTGTGACCTGTGAACCAGCAGAGGTATTACCGATGGCGCAGCGCTATTTCTTATTTTAGGAGTGAGATTATGATTATTGAAGAAATCATTGGGAATATGGAAGAAATCTCGACAAATGGACGTCACATTGAAAGAGTATATTTAGCGAGTGATGACTTAGTGAAACGAATTCAGCGGGTGACTACAGACCACGGGAAAGAACTTGGCATTCGCTTAAAGACCCCCAAAGACTTAATCGACGGCGATATCTTGTTCATGGATGACAGAAATATGATTGTCATCAGTGTTACAAGTGATGATTTGCTCGTGATTCAACCGACTAGCCTAAAGCAAATGGGGGAAATTGCTCATCAGTTAGGGAACCGCCACCTTCCTGCTCAGTTTGAAGGGGAGGTTATGCTCCTCCAATATGATTATCTCGTTCAAGAACTGCTGGACCAGCTTGCTGTACCCTACTCAAGAGATGAGAGAAAAGTAAAAAAGGCCTTCCGCCATATCGGTCATTCCCATGGATAATCATCTCTTGGCGTTACTGCAAATCGGAGATTCGAATTTTCCTTCAGGAGCTTTTTCTCACTCATTTGGTTTGGAAACTTATATCCAGGAGGAAACCGTCTATAGTAAGGAAACCTTTTTTGAATGGATTCGAATATACTTGGAAAAACAAATGGCCTATACGGATGGGCTTGCCTGCCGCTTAACCTTTGAGGCGTTACTCAATCATGATTTCGAAGAGATATGGGGGCTGGACAAAAAATTGTTCGTGCAGAATATCTCCAAAGAAGCACGAGAGGCAAACCGGAGGATTGGGGAAAGAATGATTCGAATGGGGATCGATTTATATTCTATCCCAGTATTAGAAACATACCTTAAAAAAATCCGGGCCAAGGAGGCGTATGGTCATCCTGGAGTTGCCTTTGCGATGATCTGCCAGTACCTAGGGATCGAGAAAAGACCGTGTATATTAACCTTTCTTTATTCAAGTATGGTGACACTTATTCAGAATGGGGTACGCGGAATCCCGCTTGGCCAGACGGCAGGCCAACGCATTCTCTTAGAATTACAGCCGTATTTGCTGAAGACAACAGAGGAAATGGAGGGGCTGGATGCTGATGATTTCGGGGCCGTCGCTCCTGGAATTGAAATGGCACAAATGCGCCACGAAAGATTACATACCAGATTGTTTATGTCCTAAATAACCATGAAAGAAGGGGAAAGAATGGAGCCAATACGTATCGGAGTGGGAGGACCAGTGGGAGCAGGGAAGACACTGCTTGTAGAGCGGTTAACCAGGCACCTCCATGAAGAATATAAAATGGCGGTCGTAACCAATGACATCTACACAAAGGAAGATGCACAGTTTTTAATAAAAAACAGTGTCCTTCCGGAGGATCGAATTATTGGTGTGGAAACCGGAGGATGCCCGCATACGGCGATTCGGGAAGACGCATCCATGAATTTTGCAGCGATTGATGAGTTAAAAGAGATACATCCGGATCTTGCGCTGATTTTTGTCGAAAGCGGCGGTGATAACCTAGCTGCTACCTTTAGTCCGGAACTTGTTGACTTTTCTATTTATATTATCGATGTAGCCCAAGGTGAAAAAATCCCCCGTAAGGGCGGTCAAGGGATGATCAAATCGGACCTGTTTATCATCAACAAGATTGATTTAGCTCCATATGTTGGCGCAAGTCTAGAAGTCATGGAGGCAGATACACAGGCAGCGCGAGGCAAGAAGCCGTATATTTTTACAAACTTAAAAGAGGATGTTGGTATAAACGAAGTAATTGATTGGCTCAAGTCAAATGCGCTATTGGCAGGATTAGGGTAAGTGGAACATTGGACTGGATACTTGCGGCTAACAGGTATGAGGAAAGGGAAGAAAACCATTTTAAAAGAATCCTATTCAGAGGGTGCTTTAAAAATTACTAGACCCGTTTACCTGACAGGGGGCGGCGAAGCCTATTTTTATGTGATGAATCCGGGTGGAGGATACGTGGAAGGTGACTCCTACAAAACTGTCGTCGTTTTGGAAGAGGACGCTGAGGCAGTTGTTACAACCCAATCGTCTACTAAAATTTATAAAACCCGTACCTGTCCGGCTACTCAGGAAATGGAGTTCCATTTAAAAAGCGGAAGTATATTAGAATATCTACCTGACCCAGTAATTGCTTACCAGCATGCCTGTTTCAAGCAGCGGACGGTGATTCGAATGGCAAAAAGCGCATCCCTTATTAGCTGGGATATCTATACTCCTGGCTGGGCTCCAGATGGAATGCCTTTTCAATATGAATTACTGCAAGCCAAAATGGAAATTTATATGGACGACAAACTCGTGTTATTTGATCATGTGAAACTGCAACCTGACAACGACCTTAAGGGCCTTGGTATGATGGAGGGTTTTTCTCATTATGGATCGATGATTGTTGTTGATCATCGAATTAATCCAGCGTTATTGGCCGACCTGCAAGATGTTTTCGACACTTTGCTAGAGGTTAGAATGGGTATATCGATGCTTGCCGTTTCGGGGTTTGCTCTAAGGGTATTGGCAAATAGCACACAGGACATAGAAAAAGTCTTATCTATCTGTCATGAAATCATCAGGACCAAAGTGTTACAGAAAGAACCTATTTTTTTAAGAAAATATTAACCGGCTGGTGAATGTAACACCGCCGATTTTTTTCTAGTAGAATTATGAATAGGCTTATCAGTGCAGTATAATGGAAATATCCATGAGGTCTAAAATGGAGGAGGAAAGAAATGAGTAAGCTTTTTGTCGACAAAACGATTGAAATCAATGCTCCAGCGTCAAAGGTTTGGGAGGTTATAACGGTCCATGAGTACAATAACCATTGGGCGACAGAATTTTCAAGCGGAGGCCCACAGTTTCATCTTGACTCTACTTGGGAGTTAGGCAGTCCTGTCCTTTGGAAAGGCGAAGACGAGACGGTTATCGTCGAGGGTAATGTGACGGCTCTTGAGCAAAATAAACTCCTCCGCTTTACCGTATTTGATGTTCGGAGTGAGGAAAAGGCACTTGTTACCGATGAAGACGGGATTACCTTCCAATTGTCTGAGGAAAATGGAAAGACGACTTTACACATTTTGCAAGGAGATTTTTCTGTGATGCCGGAAGGGAAAAAATACCGTGATTTAAGTGCGGATATTTGGGACAAAGTGCTGCCAAGTATTAAAAAGATGGCGGAAGTGAACTAACTAGTTATACATAAATCAGTAAAATTTTTGTTGGGCTAGGTATTTATTAACCTAGCTTATTTTTGTTGTGATAAAATTTTTATAAGGCTATTTTCGCATAG
>NZ_JBALOS010000040.1:0-6694 GCF_036962765.1 Neobacillus drentensis | reverse complement strand
AGCAACAAAGTTTACGAAATGAGCCTTTTATAAAAAGGAGACGACGCTGCATGAATATCATTGACCTACATTGTGATGCCCTAATGAAACTCCAAGAAGCGCAAGGTAAACTACGGTTTGCAGATGCGCCGGAATTACATACAAATAAAACACGGTTGCAACGAGGCCAAATCAAAGTCCAGTGCTTTGCAATATTTATTGAACCTGAAATCAAGGGAGATCAGAAATTTCAAGTGGCCCTCGAGCAGATCGATTATTTTTACAAAGAAGTGCTCGGTAAAAATCCGGACATGGTCCATATCAAAGAATGGTCGGATTTTGATCGCTTAAAAATTGGCCAAATCGGTGCCATGTTAACACTTGAAGGAGTGGATGCGATTGGCAACGACTTAGCGAAACTTCATATTCTTTACCAGCTCGGGGTTCGTTCTGTTGGGTTGACATGGAACCCAGCAAATCTCGCTGCAGATGGTGCAGGGGAACCGCGCGGCGCAGGGCTGACCCTGTTCGGAAAAGAGATTGTCAAGTTTAATAACGAACATCAAATTCTGACTGATGTTTCTCATTTGAGTGACAAGGGGATTTGGGAGGTCATCGAATTAGCCAAATATCCGATTGCCAGTCACTCTAATGCTCGGGCACTTTGCAACCATTTACGTAATTTAACGGATGAACAGGCTCAGGCGATGTTTGCAAAAGGCGGTTTGATTCATGTCGTTTATCATCCACCTTTTGTGAAAGAATCAGGAGAAGTAACGATTTCAGATTTAATGAGACATATTGATCACCTGTGCTCATTAGGTGGAGTTAAGCAAATTGGTTTCGGATCAGATTTCGATGGGATTTCGACCTTTATCACTAATTTAGAGGATGCCTCCAAAAGTCAAAATCTTATCAATGAACTCTTAAAGTATTACCCTGAAGAGGTTGTCCATGGTTTTGCTTATCAAAACTTTTTGGACCATCGGCCAGGGACGTTCCGATGAAGGTTAGGGATAAGAACATCGTCGTTGGAAAACTGCCAACTGGAAGGAAAAACTGTATAACGGATGTTGCGGATTTAATGGTAGGACATGTAACACTGGACTACCCGTTAAATGAGTCTGGCGAAGAGTATGCATGTACAGGTGTAACGGCGATACTGCCTCATAAAGGCAATTTGTTTAAAGAAAAAGTAACCGCTGCAAGTTATGTTATTAATGGTTTTGGAAAAACGGCAGGACTTGTGCAAGTAAATGAATTAGGTGTAATTGAATCGCCCATCATGTTAACAAATACCTTCGCGGTACCGGCAGTCACCCAGGGAGTGTTGGAATACATGCTGGGAGAGAATCAGGAAATTGGCGATACCACAGGAACGATTAACATAGTCGTAGGGGAATGCAATGATAGTTACTTAAATTCCATTCGTTTATTTCCAGTAAAACCAGAGCATGCCATTGAGGCAATCAAGAATGCATCGGAACATCAGGCGGTTGAAGGGGCGGTTGGAGCTGGAAAAGGCATGGTTTGCTTTGGTTATAAAGGCGGGATTGGTTCATCCTCCCGAATCGTGGAAGAGAACACGGTCGGCTGCCTTGTTCTCAGCAATTTTGGCAAAACGGAAGAATTTCAAAGGTTTCGTTATTCAGAGGGGGAAGGATTGTCAGAAACATCCGATGGTTCCATTATCATTGTTTTGGCAACCGATGCACCCTTAAGTGACCGGCAATTAAAGCGCTTGGCCAAACGGTGCGGCATTGGTCTTGGCCGCACCGGCAGTCATTTTAGTCATGGCAGCGGGGATATTGTGATTGCTTTTTCAACTGCCCACAAAATTGCTCACTTTTCGGATGAGAAGATTGAAACTCGCTCCCAACTCCGTGAAGACCATCCAATGATGAATCAGCTTTTTATAGCGGCAGCGGAAGCAGTAGAGGAAGCCATTCTTAATTCATTATCACAAGCGGATACAACAAAAGGAAGAGCAAGCCGAGTTGTCCCGCAAATCAATTTCTTACCAGAGGAGTAACCAAATTGTATTTAACAATTAAAGAGACATCAGAGTATTTATCGGTATCCGAGGCAACCATCAAAAGCCTCATCCAACAAAAGAAAATTCGCGCCCTATTTGATGGGGAAGAGTACCTGATCTACAAAGAACAATTCAACACCCACCTAAAACAAATGGAAAAATACAAACAACTAATCGAAGAAATCCTCAACGAGCCCATCCCAGAAAGCATCGACGTAAAGGACGAGGACTGATTAGGTTTTGGCGGCATTTGATGGCGTTAGGTGGCATAGGTGCCATTAACTCCCATTGGGTGCCTGACACCATTCGTGGACAAATATACGAGTTTGTCCATACCGGGTGGACGCTTGGACAGTAGGGTGCCTGGCACCAATTGGAGGGGAAGTATGGCTAATATTTTTATGAAGAGGGTCTATGAGCCCCATGAGGAAATGGATGGATATAGAGTTTTAGTTGACCGCCTTTGGCCGAGGGGAATTTCGAAGGATGCAGCGAAGCTTTCGTATTGGTTTAAGGATCTAGCTCCGAGCAATGAACTGCGGAAGTGGTTCTGTCATAAGCCTGAGCTATTTGAAGAATTTCGTAGTAGATACCTTGAAGAGCTGCGCTCGGATGAACAGAAGCGGGAGTATATCCGGCAGATTATTGAAATGGAACTTAGGGGTCACGTCACACTCCTTTATGGAGCGAAGGACCCGGTCCATAATCACGCTCTGGTTTTGATGGAGGAACTTGGAAGATTAGTTGGGATGGAACGATGAAATTTGGGAGGGGCCTCAAGCTTATGGTGCCCGTTAAGGATGGGAAATTGGTTCAGCGGTAACCATAGGAAACGCAATACCCTTTCAGCCAAAAAATTAAGCAAAACGGGCATATTCCAATTCAATCCCTCCGGAAGCGCCCCATCACTTCCATTGTCTGCATGATATTCACGAACGCCTTCTGGTCCACCTTTCTAATAGTATGTTTTGTTTCATTTAATTCGAATTTGGTAATCACTGTGGTTAATACCTTTTTGGGCTTATGGGTGTAAGCTCCTTCAGCATCCGTCACTGTAACCCCACGAGCATGCAAGTGGATTAGTGCATCTGTAAGCTCTTCATATTTATCGGTAACAATCGTTAACGTTAATTTATTTTGATTCGTGTAAACCATATCAACCGCGCGGCCGGATACATAGATAGCGATAATCGTATAAAGTGTGATACCCCATCCAAAAACCAACCCAGAAATCCCCACTACTAAAAAGTTCATACAAATATTTAAAAAGCCAACTTGCAAATTCCTTTTTTTTGCAAGAGTAAGACTTACAATATCCGTTCCTCCAGTTGAACCCCCAATCCGAATGATAAGGCCCACTGCAATTCCATAAAGTGCACCTCCAATGATGGAAGATAGAAGAATGTCATCGCTAATAGGATGAATCGGAATGAACTTCATACTGAATGATAATACAAAAACAGCATAACCAGTCAGCAAAATAAATTTTTTTCCTAAGTATTTTAATCCTAATAAAAATAAGGGAATATTGATGAGCAGAATAATCGACCCAGTATTGATATCTAAAAAATGGTGAATAAAAAAGGCGATGCCGGTCACACCACCGGAGGTAAGTTGATGGGGAATAAGAAAAGTATTAAAAGCAAATCCGAATAACATCGAACAAAGTCCAATCACGATCAGTTGAAAAATCAATCGAAGCAACAGGAACACCTCTATCTTTTTGTGGTGCTTATTAGTGTTATTTTGTCCCAAGGGTAAAAAGTTTATTTCAAAACAAAAAACGCCATCAAAGAGGGCGTTTTAAATCTTCCACATTAAATGACGTATAGGAACACGGTTAAAAAATGCGCCAAACTTCCGAGCAAAATGAAAATATGAAAGATTTCATGAAAGCCCATGTATTTGGACTGTAAAAACCTAGGCTTTGCACCATAGATGACCCCGCCAATGGTATAAAAAACTCCACCAAGAATTAGCAAAAATAGACCGATTGGATTTAAGCTGCTAGTGAGTGGTGAGAAAACAAACACAATCATCCAGCCCATCGCTAAATACAAGGCAGTTGAGATCCAGCGCGGGCAATTAAACCAGACCATTTTAAAAACAACTCCGCTAATCGCAATTCCCGAAATAATTGAAAATAGAATCGCACCAATTTTTCCGTTCAAGCTGATAAAGCAGAATGGAGTATATGTTCCGGCTATTAAAACGAAGATCATCGAATGATCAAGCCGCCGTAAAAAGGCAATAACCTTATCGCGAGCAATCACCATATGATAGGTGGCCGATGCCGAATAGAGAAGAATCATACTTACCCCGAAAATAATGACCGCAGTTATAGCGGTGGGTGAATTGGTTGTCGCAGCTGCTTTTATTACCATTGCAAGAAGTCCGACAAAGGCTAAAACAGCTCCAGCTAAATGGGTCAGTCCATTGATTGGTTCGCGAATGTAATTGCTCATTATAATGCCTCCCAGCACAACACGTAGTTTTAATAACTACTTATAATAATACTAATACATCAACATCTAGTCAATTGATATATCTTTAGGTATAATAAATAAAATAACGACAAGGAACGGAGAAAAATGAATGGAACGTATCAATCAAATTATTGAACAACTCGGCTTAGAAGCGAATTTAGCGTTAGAGGAAATCCCACAGCTCGATTTATATATGGATCAGGTCATTCAATTATTTGAAAATAAATTCATGGAATCAAAACGGAATGAAGATGATAAGGTCCTCACCAAAACGATGATCAATAATTACGCGAAAGGAAAACTCATTTTTCCAATCCAAAATAAAAAGTATTCAAAGGAGCATCTCATCTTAATGAGTTTGATCTACCAATTAAAAGGGGCACTTTCTATCAATGATATTAAAACTACCCTTGCTGGGATCAATCAAAAAATTATCAATGAGGAGATTGATCTCCATGCTTTTTATACGAGTTATCTACATTTAACCCGCCAAAATGTTGAGGATTTCAAAGTAGATATTGAGGAAAGAGTAACGGACGTTAACGAAGAAATCAGTGGGGATGAAAAGGGGAATTCGCCGTATCTTGAGAAAGTGTTAATGATCTCCTCACTTGTTCATATGAGTAATTTATATCGGAAAGTAGCGGAAAAATTGGTCGATGAAATAATTGTCCAAAAAGAGGAAAAGCGTCACAAATAGTTTGAACTGTAACCCATAATATGGACAGTTTAATAAAGAGCCTATGCAACTAACAGGTGACCTCGGTATTGTACCGGGGTCATCCTATTTAATCCCCACTGGTAACGATCATTATTGTACTCTTCGATATATGAATCCACTAACTGTTTTAGTTCACCTAAACTCTCACAATCTTTATAATCAACCTCATCTTTAAAATGACCAAAGAATGATTCCATTGGTGCGTTATCCCAACAATTTCCCTTACGGGACATTGATTGGATGATACCCAATTTCTTTACCTTAGCTTGAAAGAGGGGATGAGTATAATGGAACCCTTGGTCTGAATGAAGGATTGCCTCAGGATGAAACCCATTATGCATAACTTCATCGAGTCTTTTTAATGTTTTATAGACAATATCCATCTCTAATGAAGTGGTCAAATAATGGGCTAATATTTCATTCGTACTACCATCTTTGACACAAGATAAATAAGCCTTTTGACCATTTGAATAATATAGATAAGTAATATCGGTTAATAACACTTTCCCAGGCTCTTCTTGATTAAATTCACGTTTTAATATGTTAGGGCATGTACGATGTTCTTGAGTAGCTTTTGCCATTTTTTTATAAGGCTTTGCCTTCCTAACTTTAGCAATCAGTTGATATTTGCGCATTAACCTTCGAATTTTCTTATGATTCATTTCCACAAAATAATCATTTTCTAAGATCATTTTGATTTGTAAAGCCCCGACCTTTTCCTTTTTGTGTTGAAAGATAAACTGTATTAGTTCAATATCCAGTTCATCCTCAACATCTTTACGTTGGCGATCAGTGGCAGCCTTTAACCAAGCATAGTATCCACTTCTACTCACTTCAGCTAATTTACATAAAAAACTGACTAAGTTCGTTAATTGGTGTTGTCGAATGGTATGTTCAATAAGTTGAAATTTCTCTGAAGGTGTTAGTACCGTTTCTTCTTCAACGCCTGCCTCTCTAGTTCCTCTAGCTTTTTTAAGAAGTCATTTTCTGCTTCTAAAAATTTGATTCTAGCTTCAGCCTTTTTGAGTTTTTCTTCTACTGATAGTTCCTTTGAAGACGGTCGACCACTGCTTGCCTTTCCTCTGCGCTCTGATTGAAGACCAAGGTCACCCAACTTCTCATACGTTTCACGCCATCTTTGAAGACATCTTTTGGGCTGATTTTTACCTATTACTTCAAGGTTAAATCCATTTTCAATAAAAATTTGAGAAGGAATTTTTCCACTTTTATACTCCATTACAGCCTTTACTTTGAAGTCAGAATTATAGGAAATAGCACGTTCTGATACACGTAAAACGTTTGGGTTCTTCTCCAATTCTTTAATCTGATATTCCGTAAATAAATTCTTACTCATGTAAATCCTCCGTCCACAATAATTCTTTTATTATAAACGGGTTTTCTTTCTGGGGACATAGAAAAACCCGAATAAAGGGGCACTTTTTAATTAGTGTCCATTATTCGGGTTACAGTTCA
>NZ_JBALOS010000039.1:46529-47654 GCF_036962765.1 Neobacillus drentensis | reverse complement strand
CAAAAAAAAGATAGTCAAAAAGAATGGAAGAGTGTTAGGCTTTTAATGGACTTTATTAACCAATATTTATATTTTGAAGGAAAGTATTCCTTAAAATTTTCAATGTTATGATTAATAATGGTTTACCCCATGTTTTAAAAGGTTAATAATAAAAATATATAAATGAACGTTTTGAAATGAGGCATAGTGGATGAATGAACTTGAATTGCTCGAAAGAATAAACATTCTTGAATACCATCAAAAGTTATTATTAAAGTTGCTCAATGATCCGAAGCTCGAATTATATAAACTTATCATTGAAAATGGAATAACTGAACAGGAAGCAGGTCAGTTTTATTTTCTATGTGATAATATGAACAAAAAATTTGAAGAACAAAAAGCGGAAGGGTACATATACTTCCATCCGCTTTTTCATGAGTTATCATCATCTTTACCACCAAAATTAAACATTAAGGATGTTATTAAGGCATGTATAACACAGAAGATTTACCTTGCCCTTTTTCAGGAATTGGATAAATACTTATAAAACAGTATTAAACCAGTTCTTGTTCAGTGTTTTTTGCTTTCTTGAGCACCCCGTCTTCTTCAACAAAACTACTTTCAATATTCTGAAAAGAACGCTCAAAGATTTCCATGAAATCTTCACCATAGATATTGCGGACAATTGCCATCATTTCAACTATTTCTGGAAACTTACCATATAGGTCACGAAGTGGCAAAGCACCTGAAAAGACAGCATTTTCACTTGGCTTATAGTTTTCCATTAGCTGAAGTAGCATATTTTCTCCCGCTTCAGTAAGCTGAATATAGGTATTGCGTTTGTCATTTTCCTTTTTGGAAAATTGGAGTAATCCTCGCTCTTCTAACTTTTTCGAAAAATTAAATGCTGTTGAAACATGCATGACTCCGAACTTAGCCACATCCGAAATGGAAGCACCGTTTAAATGATGGGCAATCATTAGAATATGATGTTCGTTAATATTTAAATCAAAAGGCTTTATCCACTGCTGCCAGTCTTTCTCAATCGATTTCCATAAGGCTTTACTTAGTTGCGCAATTCTTTGACTAAAAAGCATCGCTTCCTTTATTGAATATTGTTTCTCAGTCATCCCCATTTTCACCTAC
>NZ_JBALOS010000039.1:0-46460 GCF_036962765.1 Neobacillus drentensis | reverse complement strand
AATTAGAACAATAATCTATTGAAATTTTCAAAAAACAGAATTTAAATAAAAAACTAAATCAAATTGTTTCATTTTATTCGTATCTACTGAATAATAATAACGTTTCGAAAATTAAAGGTAGAATTTGATTTGCGCAAACGATATTCATTGGACCCCTTGTTGAAACATGTAGACCTTGTTCATAGGAATGGACGGGTACACATATAAATAGTTACAACAATTCGCCGAAATTTTGAAAATAAATAGGGGGTCAGGGAAGATGAAAATAGTTGCCATTATTTTTTATATCTTTAGTGCTATCCTTTTATTGGGTGCATTTAAATATTTTTTGGATTTAACAAAACCTGGAGTATATCCGCCTAAAAAAATTCTAAAGAAAAAAGCTGCTGCACTATTTGGATGTGGAGGGATATTCCTGCTAATGGCTGTTTTGATTTCAAAATTTTTATAGAAGTATAGTAAGAAAAGAACCCCGATGGGTTCTTTTCTTAAAAAGGATCCCGTACATTATTTTTGAATGACGGAAGGTGCTGTTAATTTAGTTCGTTTCACTATTGTTTGAGCTACCGGGTATAAAATAATCATGATAACAGTATTCAGTGCGATAGCTGGCAAAACTCCTGCAGCAAATAGTGCAGTGAATGATGCAGGTAATCCCACTAGAAAGAATGCTGCAGTTAAAAAGATTGTACCTGAAACAAGAGTTCCGATGGCTGTTAAAGCTCCAACACTAACAATAGAGTTTCGGTGTTTTTTTAAGGCTAAAAATAAACCGAGGAAAACTAGCGCAGTAATGGGTTTATCAATGATATTAGGGATCTGTCCACCTGGAAAACCGGTTGTCAATGCAGACAAAAATCCTGTTACAATTGCCAATAGCATGACACTTTTGATTTCAGGAATAAGGATTATTCCTAAAAACATCATCGCAAGCATCATGTCAGGTTTAATCCCAAGAAAATTAGGCATAACCGTGTGCAAGACTACCCCAATTCCCGCTAAAAGTGCTAAAACTACAATGTTCTTCGTATTCATTTCTCTTCTCTCCTCTGCTATACTAATCTATTTGTTCCTCCTGCAGTGCACTAATTGCCTACAGCGAAAAACTTATATTCATTATAACATAATAATTTAATAATAATAAAGATATAATTTTCAGATAATTGAAAATATCTTATTATTCTACTTGTTTATTAATATTTGCAGCCATCTCTTCTAACATTTGGAAAGAATATTCACTTTGATTACTTTTCCAAACTGCTCCAAATCCATCGCCTTTTCCATAACGAGGCAGTAAATGCATATGATAATGAAAGACTGATTGACCTGCATGTTCACCATTGTTATTTAGAGTATTTAGTCCAACGGGATCAAATTCTTTTTTTAAGGCATTAGCAATGGCAGGGACCACTTCAAATAGGTTCCTAGCAATTTCCGGTGTTAATTCAAATAAGTTGTCTTTATGTACTTTCGGAATTACTAATGTATGTCCTTTTGTTACTTGTGTAATATCTAGAAAGGCTAAAACGTGTTCATTCTCAAAAACCTTTGCAGATGGAATTTCTCCATTAACAATTTTACAAAATATACAATCGCTCATTTCTACACTGTCCCTTCAATATTGTTTGTATTATTTTACCATACAAACGAAAAAAAGAAAAAGGCAGGATCCGCATGGAATCCTGCCCTCTCGAAGGGGAATTGCTTCAAAAGGTACGTTCATTAGGAGTGTTCTTTGATAAACACCTCATTTTTCGTAGAGTGTTTTTATAAAGAAACATAATTGTTCAAGCTGACCATCCCCTATTTGTTTTTATATGTTTTCCCAACTTATAAAAACAGGTAGCGATCTGCGGTAAACACCTCATTTAATGTTTATTTTTTTAAGATAAACAGTTACTTGGTGTTACTAGAACTCAAAATGGCTACTGTGCACGCTGTACAAAACAACCATCCCCTTATCTGAAACGAATTGGAAGCTCACTTTTTTGAAATGTTAATTGTCTTTAACAGACACCTCATTTCAATTTTTGATGAATCACTTCATCGAAGTAATGTGTTTCCCCTTCGAATATTATGATGTCCGATGTGAAAAGAAATATACAAAAAAAATGATAAAAATTTGAATTCCTATTTTTATCAAGGACAATTTGTTAAAATAAATAGACAATCCTGCTGAGGAAGGACGTTGAAAATGTCATTATTATCGATTGAAAATCTTGTTGGAGGTTATACGAGAAATCCTGTCTTAAAAGATATTTCCTTTGAAGTAAAAGAAAAAGAAATGGTCGGACTTATTGGTTTAAATGGGGCTGGTAAGAGTACCACCATCAAACACATTATTGGTTTAATGGAACCACACAAAGGTGCAGTAAAAATAAAAGGACAAACCTTTACTGAAAATAAAGAAGCCTATCGTAAATTGTTTACGTTTGTTCCTGAAACCCCTGTTTTATATGAGGAATTGACTCTTGAGGAACATTTGAGACTCACTGCGATGGCCTATGGTCTCGATGAGCAAGCATACAAGGAGCGCGTAAGTCCATTACTTAAAGAATTTCGAATGGAAAAGCGGCTAAAGTGGTTTCCTGCCCATTTTTCTAAAGGTATGAAACAAAAAGTAATGATAATGTGTGCCTTTTTAATTCAGCCATCCTTATACATTGTGGATGAACCCTTTGTTGGACTAGATCCACTAGGGATACAATCCTTGCTGGATTTAATGAAAAAAATGAAAGATAACGGTGCAGGGATTTTAATGTCTACTCATATTTTAGCAACGGCAGAAAAATATTGTGATCGATTTGTGATCTTACATGAAGGAAAAATACGTGCAAAAGGAACGTTAGATGAATTGAGGAAGCAATTTTCAATGCCAACTGCTTCTTTAGATGATCTGTATATTCAATTAACAAAGGAAGAAAATTATGTTTGAGGATAAAAAGCTTTGGAAGGAACGAGCTAGTGGTCGTGTTAAGGATTTAGGAAGATACTTACGCTATATTTTTAATGGTCATCTTGTCGTTGTCTTGTTGTTTTTAATAGGAACAGCTTCATTTTATTATCAAAAGTGGATTGAAAATTTACCTGCGGGTTTTCCAGTTGAAATAGTAATCGCAATTGTCATTGGATTTTTGTTAACATACAGTCCTGTTTACAATTTTTTGCTAGAAGCCGATCAGGTGTTTATCATTCCGCTTGAGGATAAATTAAAAGGATACTTCCTTCGTTCTGGAGTGGCGAGTCTTGTTTTCCAAGGGTACCTTCTCCTTATGGTTTTGGCTATATTGATGCCAATGTATGCACATAGCAGCGGTAAAGGTTTTCGTTCCTTTTTGCCTTTTTTTGTCATCCTCCTCATAATAAAGGCGTGGAATTTAGCTGCTAGCTGGCGCATTGATTTTTTCGTTCAACCGAATGTTCATAGGTGGGACATAGTTGTTCGCTATTGTATTAATGCAACTTTTACTTTTTTGTTATTTAAACAAGCGAGTCTCTTTATTTTGTTGGTGATTATTGTGATTTGTGGACTTTATTATCGAACTTTTGCTGTTCAGACAAAAAAAATGGGGCTTAAATGGGATTTATTGATTAAACAAGAAGAGAAAAGAATGGCTTCTTTTTATCGCTTGGCAAACATGTTTACTGATGTGCCTAAATTAAGGGATACGGTTAAAAGACGAAAATGGTTAGATTTGTTCCTTAACCGAATGGCATTTACCCAAGAGAATACATATCTTTATTTGTTTTCAAGAGCGTTCTTACGATCATCTGATTATCTTGGCCTCTTTACGCGTTTAACAGTAATTGGTGCCCTGGCGATTTATTTTATTTCTTTTGGTATAGGTCAAATTTTACTAGGAGTCTTATTCTTATATTTAACAGGTTTTCAACTTCTTCCACTTTGGAACCATCATCAAAACAAACTTTGGGTAGATTTATATCCAGTGGAAAAAAGATTTAAAAGTAAAGCATTTTCCTGGTTGGTATTGACAATTTTAATTATCGAAACGGTTATCTTTGCTCTGTTTATTTTGGTTAAAGGTGAATTCATGCTTTCGTTGCTTTTTTTACTTGCAGGTCTTGTATTTACCTATATTTTTGTTTACTTTTACGCGAAAAATCGGCTAAAAGCATAATCGACAAAATCCTCTTTTTTATGAAAGGGGATTTTTTTTGAAACTATTGTGCGGAAATTTTCGTATGAATGCATAAATATTATTATGGAGGGGTGGCATATGAACGAATATGAATTAAAGGTATATGAGGAAGTAGAAGAGTGGAAGCGAAAATTAACCAGACGTTCGGGGATGATGAACCGTATTTCGAAAAAAGCTCAAGGAAAAGTAAATGAATTGATCCCTGAAAAGGTACATGAGGTAATGACCGAAAGTATCAAAGCAATGGTTAAAGCTACTTTATTTGGATCGCAGATGACAACAAATAAGGACCAAGCACGTGGGTTAACCCTAGCAGAAAAAGATGAATTAGCAGCTAAAAAAATTGTGGCATATCAGAAGACAGCGATGATCGAAGGGGCGGGGACAGGGGCAGGTGGAATATTGCTTGGATTGGCGGATTTTCCCTTATTACTTTCCATTAAGATGAAATTCCTTTTTGAAGCAGCGTCCATCTATGGTTTTAATACAAAGGAGTATGCAGAAAGACTGTTTATCCTTCATGTTTTCCAACTAGCGTTTTCAAGTGAAGACATTCGGAAAAATACATTAGATGAAATTGAGAACTGGGATAACCGAAAAGAGACACTGGTGGAAATGGATTGGCGCAAATTCCAGCAAGAATACCGGGATTATATCGACCTTGCCAAAATGCTCCAGCTTGTACCGGGTATTGGGGCGTTTGTTGGTGCATATGCCAATAACAATCTTCTTAAGCATTTAGGAGAAACTGCCATGAATGCCTATCGATTAAGAATAATACAAAAATCCCCTGACCCAATTTGAGTCGAGGGGATTTTTCTTATTGTTTATGAATGGTTATAGCGGCTACACCTAATGTTTTTGCTGCTATTAGCATGGCTTTTTCATCAATATCAAACTTAGGGTGGTGGTGCGGGTAGCCTGTCTCGATACCAGAAGGTTTTGCGCCGGTAAAGAAGAATGTTCCTGGCACGTGTTGCAAATAATAAGCGAAATCTTCTCCACCCATTTGCGGCTCGGTTTCTTCGATTGTGGTTACTTCAGTGACTTGCTGTGCACAAGAGGTTAAAAATGCAGTTTCATTTGCATGGTTGACTACAGCTGGGTAACCCCGTTCATAGTTAAATTGAAAAGTACTGCCGGTCATAGCGCATGTGCCTGCGATGATTCTGTCCATTTCATCTTCAATAAATTGGCGCACGTTGTCATTAAAGGTACGAACAGTGCCTATAAGCTGGGCTTTGTCAGCAATAATGTTAAATGCATTTTGCGCAGTAAATGAGCCAACGGTAACAACGGCTGAATCAATGGGGTTCACCCTTCGACTAACAATCTGCTGCAGATTTAAGACAAGTTGAGATGCAATAACAATAGCGTCCTGGGTTTTATGAGGCTGAGCACCATGCCCGCCTTTGCCTTGGATATCAATTTCAAAACGATCGGCTGCCGCCATGATCGGTCCAGTCCGATATTGGATCGTTCCTGTAGGTTCACTTGCCCATAAATGAGTACCGAAAATTACATCCACCCCCTCTAAGCAGCCATCTTCAATCATCGTAATCGCACCGCCTGGGGCATACTCCTCTGCATGCTGATGGATAAAGACATAAGTACCTTCCAATTCATCTTTTAGCTCATTTAATGCTTTTGCAAGGACCAGGAGGGTGGCAGTATGCCCATCATGTCCACAGGCGTGCATGACCCCAGGTACTAAGGATTTGTAAGGAACATCCTTTTCATCCTGAATGGGTAAAGCATCAAAATCTGCCCGTAATGCCACGGTTTTACCTGGTTTTTTTCCATAAACCTTCGCAACCACGCCATTTCCACCAATATTACCTTTGACTTCAATTTGGAGTTGTTCATAAAATGATTGAATAAATTTTGCGGTATTATACTCTTGAAATGATAATTCAGGATTCTGGTGCATATAACGACGGATTGCAACCATTTCTTCATAGGAACCTTCAAGTGCCGTAAACAGTTTGTTTAACATATCTAATCCCCCAAACCTCAAATGAAGAATGTATTTTCAAACTATTTTAACACTTTTATCCTATAAAGTAGATTTTTATAATCAATTTATTTATACTTTTACTAGAATTTCAATTAGATGAGAAGCAAGAAGGGGTTTGGAGGATGGATCGAAAGGACAAAAGAAGTTTTACCTATCTATTTATTTTGTTAGCTGTTTTATGGGCAGCGTTTACATGCATTAAGGTGGCAATGAGCAGTCCTTTTTGGATAGATAATAAAGTTGCCGGGATATTTTCAAATGTACCTGATTCCTTGATTCCGTTTTTTATTAAAATTACCGAAATGGGGGATAAAAAAGGGATAGGGGTAGCAGCCTTACTTGCACTTGCCTGGCTCCTAGTTAAAAAGAAAAATTATGTTGGTGCCGCGGCTCTGGCCTTATCCGTTGCAATCGGAAATGAAGTAAGTAAGCTAATAAAAGATTTTTTTGAGCGTCCACGTCCAGACCTTGAGCATCTCGTTCAGGTAAAAAGCTATAGCTTCCCTAGCGGACATGCCATGGTTGGGATGATTGTTTATTTTATGATTGCCTATCTGCTTTTGGAAGAGATGAGATCAAGGGCAGGGAAAGTAATCATTACGGTAATCACAGCTATCTTACTTTTATTGATTGGTGCCAGCCGCATTATTTTACAAGTACATTACCCTTCGGACGTACTTGGCGGCTATGCATTAGGTTATCTTTGGGTTGTTTTGTGGATTCTACTATATACCTATTTTAAAAAACGAGTAAAATAAGCAAAGAGGCTGGTCAGAGATCAGCCTCTTTGCTTGGATTAAATGAGAAACATTGCAGCAATAGTTGTTACAACGAGACCAATCACAACTGGCAAGAGGTTTCGTCTTGCAAGTTCAAATGGGTCGACATTACAAATTGCTGCAGCTGGGATTAACGCCCATGGTACAAGAGTTCCGCCGCCTACCCAAATGGCCGCAATTTGCCCGAGGGCAGTCAATGTGGCGGCACCTTTACCGATGGCAACTGCAAATAGGCTTGCTACTGAGCCGGCAAGAGATATACCTGAAAAGCCTGAACCATCTAAACCAGTGATCGCCCCTACAGTAGTTAAGGTAATCGCCCCAACTTCTTTGCTTAACGGTACGATACTGGCAAGGGATACACCTAAGTCATTAACAATCCCTTGCGAAGATTTTGGTAAATAGTCACCAATGATTTTCCCAAATCCGGCATCACCCAAGTAGAAAAATGCAGCAATTGGGATAACAGGACCAAAAACCTTGAATCCAAATTGGAATCCTTCTATTAAATATTGAGTAGTTTTTTCAAAGCCTTTATTTTTATGACCTGTTAAAGAAATTAATAGAAGAATGAAAATGGAGGTACCACCGATTAATGCGGTCGCATCCCCACCTGCTAAATCAAGGACTGACATTGCGGCAACGTCGGCTGCAAATAATAATGGAACTAGAAAGGCAAAGAAACGTTTTTGCCCAAGTGATAAAAGCGTAGGTTGATTGGTGGCTTCTTCAGAGGGATAATCAGTGTTAACAGAGGTGGTTGTTGTGAGAACCCCGCGCTTCATATCTCTTCTTAAGAAGTAGAAAGCAGCAACGGTGGTTACTAGGCCCATGATAATCACTAACGGAATACTCGCATCAATAACATCTTGAATAGGAATACCGGCGGCATCAGAAGTAAGCTTTGGAGCAGCTTGAATGACAAAGTCACCGGATAAAGCGATTCCATGGCCAAACAAGTTCATTGCCATTGCAACGCCGAGAGCTGGTAATCCTGCGCGAATTGCAACTGGTAAAAGAACAGCCCCTAAAAGTGCAACAGCGGGCGAAGGCCAGAAAAACCAGGAAATCACCATCATTAAGATCCCAATGGTCCAATACGCTAGTGTAGGATTGCGTATCAGCTTTCGAAATGGTGATATCATAACATCATTAATTCCAGTTACCGTTAATGTGTTGCTCATCGCAACAATTATGGAAATAACAAGAATAGTAGATAATAATTCTGTAATTGCATAACTGAAACTGTTGAAAATGCTGCTAATCGAATGACTTAACGAACCTGTTGCTGTAATAGCAATTAGAAAAATACCGACGATACATACAATCGACGTGTCTCTTCTCATAACCATGAATCCAATTATGAGGATAATAAAGGTTACGTAGATCCAATGAAGTGCAGTAAGCTCGACAATCATGCCATTCCCTCCTTTCATCCACCCAGGGGGGCTATAGCCCTGTTGGATGTAATACAGAATATGAAAATTGCCCTAAGTGGTGAGAGGAAAAAATGAAAAAATATTGAGGAGTTACCTGCCGAATTTAACAAATTCTCAAACGTAAAAACGACTTTTTTTTGACAGTTACTATCGTTAGCTATACACAAATAGGATTAATAGATATAGTTAATACAGTTTAGAATGAATCAGTGAGTTTTAAATTCATCTTATATATATTAAAATGGACAACAGACACGTCTTTGAAAGGTGGACAACAATAATGACAAGACCGATTAATGAAACATTTTTAAAAGCAGCAAGGGGCGAGAAAACAGACCATGTCCCTGTTTGGTATATGCGTCAGGCAGGTCGTTCACAGCCTGAATATCGAGCAATTAAAGAAAAGTACTCTCTTTTTGAAATCACTCACCAGCCTGAGTTATGTGCGTATGTAACACGCCTGCCTGTTGAGCAATATAACGTTGATGCAGCGATTCTATATAAAGATATCATGACACCCCTCCCTGCGATTGGCATGGATGTAGAAATAAAGGGCGGAATTGGACCAGTCATTGATAATCCAATCCGTTCATTAACAGATGTTGAAAAACTGGGTGAAATTAATCCAGAAGAAGATGTTCCTTATGTATTGGATACAATTAAATTATTAACTGAAGAGCAGTTATCTGTGCCATTAATCGGCTTTTCTGGTGCACCTTTTACACTTGCAAGTTATATGATCGAAGGCGGCCCTTCTAAAAACTATAATAAAACAAAAGCGTTCATGTATACCGAGCCAAAGGCATGGTTTGCACTTATGGACAAACTGGGCGACATGATCATTACATATGTAAGATCCCAAATCAAAGCTGGAGCAAAGGCTATTCAGATTTTTGATTCATGGGTGGGAGCATTAAATGTGGAGGATTATCGTTATTTCATTAAGCCAATCATGAACCGTATCTTTACCTCATTAAAAGAGGAAAATGTTCCGCTCATTATGTTCGGTGTTGGTGCAAGTCATCTTGCATTAGAATGGAATGACCTTTCGCTTGATGTAGTAGGTTTAGACTGGCGTTTACCAATCCATCAAGCAAGAGAAATGGGCATTCATAAAACTGTTCAAGGAAACCTTGACCCTGCTATTTTGTTAGCTCCATGGGAAGTTATTGAAGAAAGAGCAAAGGTAATTTTAGACCAAGGGATGGCGCAAGATGGCTATATCTTTAATTTAGGGCACGGTGTATTCCCTTCCGTAAATCCAGAAACGTTGAAAAAATTAACTTCCTTTGTCCATGAGTATTCAGCATCTAAATTAAGTCGTTAATTCCCCTTTTGAGTTTTAAAATTGGTAAGGAGTCCAATTTTTTGGCACAATAATATGGGTGCTTTATAATGGGTCATTAAGGGCATTCATGCTTTTAATGGCCCAAACCCAATTGTCTTATTTGAATTGGGAATAAGTGAACAGATTTTTAAAATGAGGTGCGATCATGTCAAAAAAGAAAATGGGTCTGCTGGTAATGGCTTACGGTACCCCATATACATTAGATGATTTAGAAAGATACTATACCCACATTAGACACGGGCGGAAGCCAACTCCAGAAATGATTGAAGACCTGCGTAGTCGGTATGAAGCCATTGGTGGGATTTCCCCGTTAGCTAAGATTACCCTCGAGCAAGCAGAAAAACTTGAAGAAAATCTAAATAAAATTCAAAACCACATAGAGTTCAAAATGTATCTTGGATTAAAACACATCAACCCCTTTATTGAAGATGCAGTGAAACAAATGCATGCTGATGGCATTGAAGAGGCGATTAGTATCGTTCTTGCACCTCATTTTTCAACTTTCAGCATAAAATCATATAATGGAAGAGCTTTAGAAGAAGCAGAAAAATTAGGCGGAGGGCTCAAAATAAGAACAATTGACAGCTGGTATCAGGAACCAAAGTTTATTGATTATTGGGTAGACAAGATAAAGAAAGTCTTTGCAGAAATGCCGCAAGAAGAAAAGGAGCAAGCAGTTCTGGTTGTTTCTGCCCATAGTCTTCCTGAGAAAATTCTCCAGTTTGGGGATCCTTACCCAAGCCAGCTTCAAGAAACGGCTAACCTAATTGCTAATCAGGCAGGAATAATAAATTATGTGGTTGGCTGGCAAAGTGCAGGGCAAACTCCAGAACCATGGCTTGGTCCAGATGTTCAGGATTTAACAAGGGATTTATATAATCAGCATCATTATAGAGCGTTTGTATATGCACCAGTAGGGTTTGTATGTGAACACCTTGAAGTGCTTTATGATAATGATTTTGAATGTAGAAAAGTGACGGAAGAATTGGGTGTAAGTTATTATCGCCCGGAAATGCCGAATGCCAAGGATGAATTTATTGACGCATTGTCGACCGTCGTCCTTAAAATGACCGCTGAATAAGCCTTAGAAAGTTTAATGGAAGAAGGTGACCACCTTGGCGGAAGAAAAACAAAGAATTATCATTATTGGGGGAGGGATTGCTGGGCTGACATCAGCTTTCTATCTCCAAAAAGCGATCCAGGAAGATAATCTCCCCATTGAAATTAAACTTATCGAAGCATCACACCGACTTGGCGGCAAAATGCAAACTGTTATCAGGGACGGTTTTACAATTGAGAGAGGGCCAGATTCATTTTTAGCCCGAAAGTTGAGTATTAGCCGGCTTGCAAAGGAAGTTGGGATGGATGATCAATTAGTCCATAATACCACGGGTAAATCATTTGTTCTAGTTAACGAGAAACTTCACTCTATGCCCGGTGGATCGATCATGGGTATTCCAACCGAAATGGGCCCGTTTATCACTACTGGTCTATTTTCTATACCCGGTAAATTAAGAGCTGCCGCAGATTTCATTCTACCAAGGTCAGAAAGTGGAAAAGACCAATCGTTAGGTGATTTTTTCAGAAGAAGACTCGGAGATGAGGTGGTTGAAAATTTAATTGAACCATTATTGTCTGGGATTTATGCTGGAGATATAGATCAATTAAGCCTCATGTCTACTTTTCCGCAATTTTATGAGGTAGAACAGAAGTACAGAAGCCTGATCATTGGTATGAAAAAATCTACTCCTTCCCAACCCCCAAAAACGCCTGATAGTAAGGAAAAAGCTAAAGGTGGTTTCTTAACCTTTAAAACGGGGCTACAATCATTTGCTGAAGCGATTGAAGAAAAAATCGATCCTTCATCAATCCTAAAAGGTCATCGAGTTGATAAAATTACCAAAAATGGTGATAGATATGATGTATATCTCAATAATGGGGAGACATTAGCAGCGGAAATCATTATTGCAGCAACTCCTCATAAGATAACTCAGTCGATGTTTGCAGATTATCATTTTTTCGATCCATTTAAATCAGTCCCGTCGACATCCGTAGCAACCGTAGCCTTAGCCTTTCCTGAAGAAGCGGTGAAGAATGATATTGATGGAACAGGCTTTGTTGTTTCTAGAAACAATGATTATTCCATAACCGCTTGTACTTGGACCCACAAAAAGTGGGCACATTCAACCCCGAAAGGGAAAGTACTGCTTCGGTGTTATGTGGGAAGGTCAGGAGATGAAACAATCGTCGACCTCTCAGATGACAGAATAATTAAGATTGTCCTAGATGATCTGAAAAAGATCATGGATATCACGATGAATCCGGATTTTGCTATTATTTCACGTTGGAAAAATTCCATGCCGCAATATACGGTGGGACATAAACAACGATTGGCTAATATTTTTGAGCATATGAATGCTGAGTTGCCTGGGGTATTTTTAGCAGGTTCTTCCTATGGGGGTGTTGGACTCCCAGATTGCATTGATCAGGGAGAAGCTGCTGTCAAAAATGTGTTAAATTATTTAAAAAGAGGAAACTCCTAAAAAGGGGCTGTTCAAAGATAACAGCTTCTTTTTTCTGCTTGCAAACATATCGGAATCGATGTATACTCTAAAAGTGTTAATTGACCATTTTGTTCAAACGGTCAAAATAGTCATTTATTTGAATTTCGATTAAATAGGATAGTCGATGAGATCGTCCTTATTTTTTGCAGAAAAATGACCAAATGAACAAAATGGTCATAAAGATAAGGGAGGTATTATAAGTGAAAAACCTGCTGATTAAGGAAGAGCTTCTTGCCATTCTAAGAAATAAAAAAGTGTTAATTCCTATTATCGCTGTCATGTTTGTCCCAGTTTTATATGCAGGAATGTTTTTATGGGCTTTTTGGGACCCATACGCAAAGCTTGATGAACTGCCGGTTGCTGTTATCAACGAAGATGTTGGGGCAACACTTGATGGAGCTCATCTGAAGCTTGGTAACGATTTAGTCGCAAATTTAAAGAAAAATGAACAATTTGATTTTGATTTTGTCGACAAAAAAAAGGGTTATGACAATTTAAAAGATCAAAAATATTATATGGTCATCGAAATCCCTAAGGACTTTTCAAAAAATGCAACAACCTTACTGGATGATAAACCCGAAAAACTGGAATTGATCTATACACCTAATGAGAGCTATAACTTCCTCTCTGCCCAAATCGGTGGCACAGCAGCAGAAAAAATTAAAACAGCAGTTGCTGAAAAGGTGACCGAAACGTATGCAGAAACGATGTTTGATAAAATCAGCGAGCTTGCCGATGGTGTTGTAAAGGCTAGTGATGGTGCAAGAAAGATCGATGATGGTTCGGATGAACTAAATAAAGGATCAAAGGACCTACAGAATGGTCTTGCGACCCTGGCTGAAAAATCAATCGAATTTAACACTGGAATGAAATCAGCTGATGCTGGTTCTAACAAGCTTGCTGCAGGTTCAACGGAACTTTATAATGGACTCGCGACATTAGCGGAAAAGTCAATTGAATTTGAAAGTGGTGTCAAGTCAGCATCTTCAGGCTCCAAACAATTAGCAACAGGTTCATCTCAATTGAAAAATGGGTTAGCAAAAGCTGATGCAAATTTGCCGTTGCTAATTGCCGGTACGAAAGAGGTATCTGCAGGTGCAGAACAATTAAAACGAGACTTGCCAGCAGGGATTGCGGCCGGGATTGAAAAAGAATTGACCGGAAGTGTTCCTGAACTTAATGCCGGCATTGATCAATTTCAATCACAGTTAACGAATACATTAGCATCACAAATGGCTGAACAAACCATTACTCAGCAAACAGAGAAAATGCAAAAATTAGCCAAAACCTTAATCGAGAACAATGTAGATCCTGCACTTGTTCAAGGAATAATGGAAAATGAGCAAAAAAATGCCCCAACGAAAGAACAGCTAGAGCAACAGATTTTATCGGAACTTAATCCTAAAATAGATGCAGGTTTTGACCAGTTCAAAACAGGCGTCGATGAAAAATTAGCAGGTTCATCGAAAGGATTAGAGGATAAAATTCAAGCACAAACAAGTCCTTATTTTGATCAATTAATATCTGGTATTGGAAAAATAAATGGCGGGCAACTTGAATTACAGAAAGGGATCCATGATTTATATGCAGGTTCATCAAAATTAGCAGATGGGTCAAATAACCTTTCTGAAGGATTGAGTCAACTTGCTAATGGTGCTGATAAAATGACCAACGGATCTGGACAATTAGCATCAGGTTCTGGTGAGTTAAAAACAGGCGCCTTCGACTTAAATAATGGAATGCATCAATTAACAGCAGGCGCATCAGGATTGTCATCTGGTGCTGGCCAATTAGCGGATGGTTCTAAGCAACTTAACGACGGTACATCTAAACTTTCTAAAGGTGCAAAGGAATTAGCAGATAAGCTTTCAGATGGCGCTAACGAGGTATCCAAGGTCCACTCCGATGATAGAACCTATAATATGATGGCTGATCCGGTAAAACTGGATAATGAAAAAATTAACCATGTACCAAACTATGGGACCGGCTTTGCACCATATTTCTTATCATTAGGCCTGTTTGTGGGCGCTTTGCTTCTATCAATTGTTTTTCCACTTCGCGAAACGACGATTGCACCAGCAAATGGATTTAACTGGTTTTCAAGCAAGTTTTCCATTATGGCTGGGATTGGAATTTTTCAAGCCTTACTTGCAGACATAATTCTCCTTGGAGGGCTAGGTCTTGACGTCCAAAGCATTCCAAAGTTTATTCTATTTTCGATTATGACAAGCTTAACGTTCATCGCGTTAATTCAACTGCTTGTATCCGTATTTGCAGATGCGGGACGTTTTATTGCAATCATCATCTTGATCTTACAATTAACGACAAGTGCTGGAACATTCCCGCTTGAATTAATCCCTAACTTTTTACAGCATTTCAATGCTTACCTGCCGATGAGCTATTCAGTCCAAGGCTTTAAAGCTGTAATATCAAGTGGTGATTACAGTTCCATGTGGCAAAATTTTATGATTTTATTAGCTTTTATGCTTGCCTTCTCATTAGGAACAATTGCTTATTTCTCAATGCGATTTAATCATAAATATAAGCATCAAATGACTGAATAAAAATATAAAAGCAAAACCAGCCGATCATTTTTTTTCCGGCTGGTTTTTTGTACTATAATAAAATTGATCTAGATTTTTGAGTATATTAGGAATATAAACTTTGAATTGGAGGGGTTATATTGAAACTTACCGTTATTGGATATTGGGGTGGGTATCCGAAACAGAATGAGGCTAGTTCTGGGTATTTACTAGAACATGAGGGTTTTCAATTATTAATTGATTGTGGAAGCGGCGTCCTTTCTAAGTTGCAAAATATTATCCAGCCTGAGGAATTGGATGCGGTGATCCTTTCCCATTACCATCCTGATCATATAGCGGATATTGGCGTCTTACAGCACGCAAGATTAATCCAAGGATTTTTAGGAAAGAGGACCCAAACCCTGCCTCTTTATGGTCATGATTTGGTTCCATATGAATTTAGCAAATTAACCTATAAAGAGATCACAAAAGGAGTTGCCTATAATCCTAGTGAGACGCTCACAATTGGTCCATTCCATGTTTCTTTTCTTAGAACAGATCACCCCGCCCCATGTTATGCTATGAGAATAGAAGCAGCTGGAAAAACAATAGTCTATACTGGAGATAGCTCATTTAAAGAAGAATTTATCGAGTTCAGTCGCAATGCTGATTTACTTTTATGTGAATGCAACTTTTATGGACACCAAAATGGAAAATCGGCTGGACACATGAACAGTATCGATGCAGGAAAATTCGCACATAAAGCAGAGGTAAAACAATTAATTCTAACTCATTTGCCTCACTATGGATCACTGCCTCAGTTAATTACTGAAGCATCTACTGAGTTTACGGGTATAATTATGCTCGCAGAGGAGTTTCAATCGATTTCACTATAAGAAGGGACCGAATACTATGTTATTCATCGATAATAAAGAGATTACTGATCCACAGGTAAATTTGGCAATTGAGGAGTATGCACTGAAAAATCTTGATATTAATGAAACGTATTTACTATTTTACATAAATGAACCCTCCATCATTATAGGTAAGAATCAAAATACAATTGAGGAAATTAATACGGAGTATGTGGAAAGTAATAACATTAAAGTTGTCCGCAGGCTGTCTGGCGGTGGCGCAGTCTATCATGATCTTGGCAATTTAAACTTTAGTTTTATCACGAAGGATGACGGGGAAAGCTTTCATAACTTCCGTAAATTTACGGAACCAGTCGTGGCCGCATTAAAAAAATTAGGGGTAAACGCCGAATTAAGCGGCAGAAATGACATTGAGGTTGGAGGTCGAAAAATCTCTGGAAATGCCCAATTTTCAACTAAGGGCAGAATGTTTAGCCACGGTACGTTAATGCTTAATTCAGAAATTGACAACGTGGTCTCAGCCTTAAAAGTAAAAAAGGACAAAATAGAGTCCAAAGGAATTAAATCAGTCCGCAGCCGTGTGGCCAATATTTCTGAGTTCCTCACAGGACAGTTGAATATGGGTGAATTCCGTTTATTACTGTTAAAAAATATTTTTGATGTTCAAGAAGAAATACCAGAATATGTTCTTACCGAAGAAGATTGGGAAAAGATTTACCAACTTTCAAAAGAACGCTACCAAAATTGGGAATGGAACTACGGTAGATCGCCTAAGTTCAATTTGCAGCATTCGCACCGCTTTCCAGTAGGAAGCATTGATGCCCGCTTAGAAGTGAATAGAGGGGTCATTGAAAATTGTAAAATCTATGGCGACTTTTTTGGTGTGGGGGATGTAAGTGAAATTGAGGAGAAGTTAACAGGCATACGCTATGAAAAAAATGAAATCGACAAGGCACTTGCCGGTATTGACACGACCCATTACTTTGGAAATATAGCAAAAGATGAGTTTTTAAATTTATTATACTAAAGTACAAGACACAGTGTTTTCAAACGCTGTGTTTTCGTTTTATCAGAATTTTCTAGCATTATACTTGAATAGGTTCATTACTTTTAATATAATATGCTTAGAAAATTGTCGCAATTTTGTGAATGAGTATTCATTCAACTAAGGAGGAGAACGATGAATCTTTTAACACGGTTTGAAGAATCAGCGAAGAACTTTGCCACAAAGCCAGCCTATAAATTTATGGGCCAAACATGTACTTATGCTGAACTGGATGCTGCCATTACGAAATTTGCATCAGGCCTCAAAAAACTAGGAGTCAAAAAAGGGGATCATATTGCACTATTGTTGGGAAACTCACCACACTTTGTGGTTAGTTTATATGGTGCATTGCGATTAGGAGTAACTGTTATTCCGGTGAATCCAATTTATACGTCAGTTGAAATAGGCTACATATTAAATAATGGTGATGTCAAAGTAGTTATCGCACTTGACCTAGCGTTCCCATTAGTGGAAAAGATGCATACCTTCCTGCCAAAAATCGAACATTATGTATTTTGTGAAACGACTCCAACTAGCAATATTGAATCGAAAATTGGGACACTATCAGGCTATTCAAAAATGAAATCGTTTTCATCGGTAATTGCTGAAGGTGATGTAACTTTCAATGGACCAGATCTCAATGATGACGATATTGCCATTATTCTCTATACGTCTGGTACAACAGGCAAACCAAAGGGTGCAATGTTAACCCATAAGAATTTGTATAGTAATGCCAAAGATGTTAGCGAATATTTGAAAATGAATCCCGATGATAAAGTAGTTACGGTTCTGCCGATGTTTCATGTTTTCTGTTTGACGGTTGCCTTAAATGCACCATTATTAAGCGGGGCAACCCTATTAATTGCACCAAAATTTAGTCCAAGAGAAATTTTTGATTTAGTTAAAGAACATCAGGGGTCTGTTTTTGCAGGTGTACCGACCATGTATAATTTCCTCCTCCAATATCCTGACGGAAAGCCTGACGACCTAAAATCGTTACGCTTATGTATTTCAGGAGGAGCTTCCTTACCTGTTGCCCTCTTAAAGAATTTTGAACAAAAGTTTAAAGTAGTAATATCGGAAGGATATGGCTTGTCTGAGGCATCTCCTGTTACATGCTTTAATCCGCTCGATCGGCCGCGCAAACCTGGTTCAATCGGAACATCAATCCTTCGTGTTGAGAATAAAATTCTTAATGAGCTGGGTGAAGAAGTTCCAGTGGGTGAGGTGGGAGAACTTGTCGTGCGTGGCCCTAATGTAATGAAGGGTTATTATAAAATGCCGGAAGAAACGGAAGCGGCGATACGAAATGGATGGCTTCATACCGGTGACCTTGCCAGGATGGATGAAGATGGCTACTTTTATATAGTTGATCGAAAAAAAGATCTCATCTTAGTTGGAGGTTATAATGTCTATCCTCGAGAAGTAGAGGAAGTAATTTATAATCATCCAGATGTTGTAGAGGTGGCTGTTCTAGGGATTCCAGATCCAAATCTTGGTGAATCTGTTAAAGCCTTTGTTGTCAGCAAGAAACCTGAACTAACCATAGAGCAATTACTAGATTATTGCAGTGAACACTTGGCCAAGTATAAAATTCCATCCTCTATTGAATTCATTGATGTACTGCCAAAGAACACAACCGGGAAAATATTAAGAAGGGCACTAAAGACACAAGTAGTCCAACCTACAAATTCATAAAATGCCGGGCAGGTTTTGTAAAACCTGCCTTTTTAAGGGGGAACATGTCCTATCGATATATTCCTATCTTCTGTAAGCCGTATTTTATACCAGCTTTTGTTTTAATTGTTCTAATTTGTTCTTTTTTAACTAAACTAAGTATAGAGAGGTTGTACTTGAAGGGGGACAAATTATGGCGAGAAAAATGGGAGTCTATGCGGTTATGGGCTACATTCTATATGGATTGTTTATTTATTGGTATTTATTCTACTTTGCTGATTCAAGCCTTCCATTTGAATATGAGGGGTCGAAGGCGGACCCGGCCACCTTTTTAAATGGCAGGGAACTTATGCTTAGTGAAGAGTATTCCAAAATAAGAAATTTATTATTTTTCTTATCTACCCCGTTAGAATGGCTTTTTTACTTTTTAGTATTATTATTCGGGTTATCGAAAGCAATGAAGAACTGGGCCAAAAATTCCTCAAAGTATAAATTGCTTCAAACCGCTATATATTTAATTTGGTTATCTGTTTTTGCTTATGTGGCGACTTTTCCATTAAGCTATATCAGTTATTCTTTATCAAAAACGTATAATATTTCAACCCAAACGTTTACTTCTTGGATGAAAAATGAGTTGATAGATTTTTGGATAAATTATGGAACATGGCTGATAATTGTCCCGGTACTATATTGGCTGATGAAGAAAAGCCAAAAACGATGGTGGCTATATGGGTGGTTATTATCGATTCCGTTTACATTATTTATGATGTTTCTCCAACCAGTGGTGATTGATCCGTTATATAATGACTTTTATCCATTAAAAAATAAAGAATTAGAAACCAAAATTTTAGTATTGGCTGAAAAGGCCGAAATTCCAGCACAGAATGTTTTTGAAGTGGATAAGTCAAAAGAAACGAATGCTTTAAATGCCTATGTCACGGGGATCGGCTCAAATGCTCGAATTGTCCTTTGGGATACCACTTTAAATAAACTAAATGATAATCAAATTTTATTTATCATGGCTCATGAAATGTGCCATTATATCGAGAAACATATTTATTTTGGAATAGCAGGCTACTTGCTAATTTCCCTCCTGGGTTTGTATTTGACCTATAGGATTATGAATTGGGTAATAAAACGCTGGGGAAACGAGTTGAAAATATCAGACATAAGAGATATCCGCTCATTGCCGTTATTCTTTATGATCCTATCGATGCTCTTGTTTGCTGCTAGTCCATTTACTAATTTTGCTTCTCGTTATCAGGAAACACGGGCCGACAAATATGCAATTAAGATGACCCATAATACAGAAGCGGCAATCACTTCTTTCCAGGCATTGACTCGTTCTGGTTTAAGTCAAGTGAATCCACCGCTACTAGTAAAAATTTTCAGGTATACCCATCCAACCATGCTTGATCGGATTTCCATGCTTGAAGAATATGAAGTGAAACAAAGGAATAAATAAATAATCCATTAAAAAGGCGGAGACATATTTATACGTCTCCGCCTTTTTTGGTTAGTAAAAAAATTAAAATAAAAAAATAAAAAAGCCGTCAATCATGACGGCAGCTAAAAAGTAATTTACGTTCCAAACTTTTTGTTAATTTCCTTCAGTTGCCCGGATAACTGAAGAAATGACTTTTTGTCACGACCATCGATGGCGGCATCAATTTTTTGCAGTAATTTTTCTTTTTCGACCGTTAGCTGAATTTCAGACAATAGCATTTCGATGTATAAATCCTGGACAAAGTTCTCTTTCAGACGATTGCGTTTCATGGCACCAAGTTTCATCAATTCCGTGTATGATTTTTCATTCATGAAAATCACCTCAGATGCTTTTTAAAATTATATGGTTTTTTTTGAAGAATATCATTGGTTTTTATAATTTTCAGATAAATATTTATTTAGTGTGAAATTTGTGAATAATTTAAGAACAATTCAGAAAAGTAAGGGAATAAATAACAAGGAGTGGTAAGATATGGTGGATAAGATGAAAAAGGAGTTGGATGGGTTGAAACAAATCGAAGATTATGAAATCAATTCACGCACGTTATTTCTTGAACCAGTGGTATATGGAAGTAAAATTTATTCGCGTATAGTGGAATTAGAAGATGAATTCTTGTCGCCCTTCAAGCCACTGGATATCATCAAAAAAAGTTGTAGTTATTTTGGTGTTGATTACGAAAGCAGGAAAAGAGGAACACGGCAATTAATTGGTTATTCCCGAAAGCTTCCAATCATAATTGAACCAATTTATCACATTTATTTTTATCCTACGGTTTCTCCGCTAATTCCTACGTGTATTTGGATTTCATTTGAACATGTTGAGAGTTATCGCCGCGTAGCCGCTCAAAAAACAATGATCATTTTCCGCAATAAACAATCGCACATATTTCCAGTCCCAGTAAGTACAATCGAAGGCCAGATGTTAAGAACTTCGTTATTAAAATCAAAGCTTTTGCAAAGAATAGAAAGTAATGGGAGAAGGTTATTTTATTTGCCACATGGACCACAGCCATTAAATGCATTGGAAACATCTTTTGAATACAATTCTCGTATGAAGGATCCAAAATAAGGTTGCCATTGATTAACCATTAGCGGGACAGATGTTTTTTTAATAAATAGGCCTCCATTAATTCTTGGACCTTATTACGGATTCTTGGATTAAAGTAATTATGGTTTTCTTCATAGCCTTTATAAATAAACCTGTACAGAGTAAAAGCATCGTCCCGTTTTGTTTCAATTACCTGAAGTTTATTTTTTTTCATATATTGTTTTACATCCGCCAATTCCCTCTGTATTTCCTTCATCGTTTCCTCAATCAAATCTAAATAGGGTTGTTTTAGTTTAAACGGGCTCTTTTCTACAACTGTTAAATCCCGGTTTAAGATAATTAGAACCATTGGCAAATACATAGCTTTTTCCATTATGTCACGATCATCTTCGGGGATTCTGGTCATTTTTTCGGTCACACCTTTCATTGAAATAAGAACAAACGTTCCTCTTTATTTTACAAAAAAGAACCATTAAAAGCAATAGGCCTTTACATTATCAAAAACTCGTCATTTGGCGAGTTTTATTTATTGAAAATTTCACTTGTTATATGAGAAAGTTTTTATTAATAGAAGGATATCTGATAGGGGAAAATGAATTAAATGAAGAAACCCTTAAAGTGAAAAAACAGTCATATAAATAGAAGAATAAAAAACGTGGATGAATAGGTGATAACAATGAGATCTGATAAACATCAAATGAAGAAAAAGAGAAAATGGTCATCCATTTTACTGGTATTCGTACTACTGATTGGGGCAGTGGCAGGTTATGCTTATTATCAATACAAACTGGGCGTTAATCAATCACTAAAAAAAATTGATAAAAAAGCTTCAAATGTTGTCTATAATTTCGAAGGGCAAAAGGATCAGTATGGAGGTACAAATATACTTGTGCTTGGAAGTGATGCTAGAGGTAAGGAAAGGTCGCGTGCAGATACAATCATGATTGTTCATTATAATGAAGACAAAGGGACCTTTAAACTAACTTCCATTATGAGGGATAGCTACCTCGAAATTCCAGGGCATGGTAAACATAAAGTTAACTCTGCCTTTGCCCGGGGCGGACCAGAATTAATGAGACAAACGATTAAGCAAAATTTTGATATTGACCTTCAGTACTATGTTATAGTCGATTTTCAAGGCTTTGTGCAACTTATTGATGAAGCATTTCCAAATGGGGTAGAGATAGATGTAGAGAAAAAAATGTCTAAAAATATTGATGTAACTTTAGAGCCAGGTCTGCAAAAATTAAATGGAGAGGAAATGCTTGGTTATGTCCGGTATCGCCATGATGCTATAGGTGATTTTGGAAGGGTAGAACGGCAGCAAAAAGCAGTTAAAGCCATTGGAGATCAATTAATGGGCCTTCAAACGATTCCAAAACTTCCTAAACTTATTGGAGTCGTATCTCCTTATGTGAATACAAATATGAACACTTCAGACATAACATTTATGGCTAAGGATTTCTTTTCGAGTAATCGCGGAAATATCGATACGTTGCGAATTCCTGTCGAAAATAGTTATTCAGATGCGAGAATAGCTGGGGAGGGAGCAGTATTAGATATTGATGTCGAAAAAAATAAAGAAGCACTCCATCAATTTATTACAAAATAAACATGGGTACTGCTAATTAGTTCTTTTCGTAAATTTTGTTGCTTTTGGAGCTTAATTAGGGTTATTTACTAAGCTTCTGGGCAATTTTCGCAAATATTCTTACGAGAAGATACCACGAAGCATCTAATTATACGGGTTGATGACATTATACGAAAAACAACAATCTATGCGAAAATAGCCTTAGTAAAAATAATGGGGAGAAATCAGATGGACATTGAATCATTAAAATCGTGGTTTACACTTGAACACATTATGAGTCTGATTCAGGATTATCGAGCCCTTGGGCCGATACCAGGCATATTGCTTATAGTCATTGAAGCATTTATGCCATTTCTCCCATTGTTTTTATTTGTAATGGCAAATGCCAGTGCGTTTGGACTTTGGTTAGGATTCTTATATTCATGGCTAGGAGCATGTATCGGGGCAATGCTCGTTTTTTTACTAGTCAGAAGGTATGGACAACAAAAGTTATTAGCTTTTTTGCCCAAGCACCCTCAGGTCCGCAAATTGATGGATTGGGTAGATCGTCATGGATTCGGCCCACTCTTTTTACTGCTTTGTTTTCCATTTACACCCTCAGCTGTAGTCAATATAGTTGCAGGCCTTTCTAAAATTCGCCTTTCTCAATACATGTTAGCTGTGTGTATTGGAAAAATGGTGATGATTTTCACGATTAGTTTTGTGGGCTATGATGTTCAGTCATTGCTGACAAAGCCGCTTCGTACTGTTGTAGTATTGCTTATTATTTTCATTCTTTGGATTGCTGGTAAAAGAATTGAAGGCAGAATGAATAAGAGCCCGGAAACTGACCATAATGGGGAAATAGACAGAAACTATAAGCAGGAGAAACGGAGGAGCGTAAATGAAGATTGAATGGAAAAAGGAAGGCATGGAATGGGCTAAAGCTTTTGCAATCGGAATCATTATTTTTGCTTTTATTCGTACATTTTTCTTTTCAAACTATGTAGTAGAAGGCGAATCTATGATGCCAACGCTGCAGGATGGGAATAAACTAGTCGTTAACAAACTTGGTTATCAAGTGGGGGAATTGAATCGATTTGACGTTATTGTTTTTCATGCCAATAAAAAAGAAGATTTTGTAAAACGGATAATCGGCTTGCCAGGTGATAAAATAGAATATCGTGATGACCAGTTGTATATTAATGGACATAAGTATGAAGAGCCTTTTTTAAATGTGTATAAACAAAAATCACCTGGGATAAGGATTACTGGTGACTTTAGTTTAAAAGAAATTACCGGTGAAAATACAGTCCCTGATGGAAAGTTATTTGTCCTTGGTGATAATCGCCTAGGTAGTTGGGACAGTCGGCAGTTCGGTTTTATTTCAGCCAGTCAAGTGGTTGGTAAAGTGGATTTACGCTACTGGCCATTAAATGAAATGGATGTCCATTTTTAGATGAGAAGATGAAGGGTATACACGATGATGAATCGTGTTTTTTTTTGCCTGAAAAAACCGTAGAATTTACCAATTATGGCTTCAATCTGTTAGTAGTATTCCAAACGTTTGTGCTTATTTTGTGATAGAATGAGAGATATAGTTCCTTTTAGTGGTAGTGGAAAGTGAGGTTTATACATGTCATTAAGAATGGTAATCGGGCGGTCGGGAAGTGGCAAAACAGCTATGTTCCTTGAAGAAATAAAGGAGCGGCTTCTGGAAAACCCAGAAGGAACTCCGATTATTTATATTGTTCCAGAACAGATGACTTTTTTATCTGAATATCGATTGGCTACAGACCCAGCGATTGGCGGAATGATTCGCGCTCAAGTATATAGTTTTTCTCGGATGGCGTGGCGAATCTTGCAAGAAACAGGCGGGATTAGCCGAATCCATTTAAGCAGTGTAGGGATGAGCATGCTAATTCGCAAAATTATCGATGAGCAAAAGGAGCAACTACAGCTTTTTCAGCGTGCAGCCGATAAGTCTGGATTTATTAAACAACTGGAGCAAATGATAACGGAATTTAAACGATACTGTATAAGTCCCGAGGAGCTGATTCAGAGTTCCTTCCAATCGAGTGGAGACACAACGGCAGCCAATGCCTTACATGATAAAATCAAAGATTTAGAAATAATCTATAAAAAGTTTGAAGATGAAATTTTTGGTAAATATATCGATTCAGAGGACTACTTTACCCTACTAGCGGAGAAAATAACCAGCTCAACCTATTTAAAAGATGCTGAAATATATATCGATGGTTTTGATAGTTTTTCACCCCAGGAATATCGTGTAATGGTGGAGTTGATGAAGCATTGTAAAACCGTTTCAATTGCACTGACAACAGATCACTTATCCCTTGCTGCACCTCCTGATGAACTTGACTTATTCCGTTTATCCGGTGGAGCTTGTTTCTCTATTTATGATTTAGCAAGTGCAAACGGTATCGAGATGGATCAACCTGTTATTTTACAAGAACGAAAGAAATGGAATCAGCCTTCATTACAACATATGGAAGAAAAATTTGATTCCCGGCCTGCAGTCCCATATTTGGGTGAGTCAAAAATTAAGATTTGCCAAGCAGTAAATCGTAGAGCTGAGATCGAAGGGGTTGCCAGAGAGATACGCGATTTTGTCAGGACGAAGAGTTACCGGTACCGGGATATCGCTTTATTAATCAGAAATGGCGTGGACTACCATGAGATTGTTGAACCAGTTTTCAACGATTATCAGATTCCCTATTTTATTGATCAAAAAAGGACGATGCTGAACCATCCACTGATTGAATTAATTCGTTCGAGTCTGGAAGTGATCAATTCTTACTGGCGCTATGAACCTGTATTCAGAGTGATAAAAACAGAATTGTTATATCCCCTTCAGGAAAATTCTGCTAAAATGCGTGAAAAAATGGACAAACTAGAAAATTATTGTCTAGCTTACGGAATTAGCGGAAGTAAATGGACGAAAAAAGATCGTTGGAGTTACCGTCGGATTAGAGGGTTAGAATTAGAGACAATCTCTCAAAACGATGCTGAAAAAGAAATGGAACAAGAGTTAAATGAATTAAAACTCATGATAACAGCTCCGTTATTACGGCTATCAAGACGTTTGAAAAAAGCAGATTCGGGACGAAAACTCTGTGAAGCTATTTATTTATTGCTAGAGGAATTGGATGTTCCAACAAAGCTTGAGAAATGGAAAGCAGCTGCCGAAGAGAAGGGTAATCTTGTTAAAATGCGTGAGCACGAACAAGTGTGGAATGCTGTAATCGATCTGCTCGATCAATATGTTGAAATATTAGGTGAAGAGCCAATTGCACTAAAGGCATTTGCAGCGGTTTTAGAATCAGGATTTGAATCCTTACATTTTTCACTTATCCCTCCTGCACTTGATCAAGTATTGATTGGTGATTTAGAAAAATCAAGGCTCAATGAAATAAAAGTCGTGTTTGTAGTGGGTGTCAACGAAGGAATACTGCCTGCAAAAATATCAGATGAGGGGATCCTCTCAGATGAAGACAGGGAAATGCTTTTAGCAGCTGGGGTCAATATCGCACCAAGCAGCCGGACGCGTTTACTCGATGAAAACTATCTTGCCTATAAAGCATTTACCGCTCCAACGGAAGCCCTTTTTGTCTGTTACCCACTTGCGAATGATGAAGGAAAAGCGTTAATTCCTTCTTCGTATATTAAGAGAATAAAAGATATGTTTCCAGGAGCTGATGAACTTTTCTACGTCTCAGATCCATCGCAAGTTTCGGAACAGAGTCAACTGAGTTTTATATCAAATTTTACAACGTCTTTGTCCTACCTCAATTCCCAGCTGCAATGGAAAAAACGCGGCTATCCCATTTCGAATCTTTGGTGGGATGTTTATAATTACTATCTTGAGAGTTCAGGTAAGGATAAAGCACAAAAAGTGTTTTCAAGCTTATTTTATACGAACCCAACCGTAAAGCTCTCGAAAGAGGTGGCGGATGAATTATATGGTGAAGCCATTCAAGCCAGTGTTTCCAGAATGGAATTATATAACTCCTGTGCTTTTTCTCATTTCGCTCAGCATGGTTTAAAGCTCCGGGATCGTCAAGTGTATCGATTAGAGGCTCCAGATATCGGGGAGTTATTCCATGCAGCTTTAAAACAGATTGCAGATATTGTCAATGAACAAAACCTTTCTTGGGCTGAGCTATCAAAGAAACAATGTGAAGACCTCTCCAAGGAAGCAGTCAAGACGTTAGCTCCTAAACTACAAAATGAAATATTATTAAGTTCCGAGCGCCATCATTATATTAAACGGAAATTGGAACAAATCATTGCCCGTGCTTCTGTCGTTTTAAGTGAGCATGCAAAAGTGAGTGGTTTCTCACCAATTGGTTTAGAATTAGGATTTGGACCTAATGGAAAACTGCCTCCATTATCGTTCTCACTGAAAAATGGGAAAAGGATGGAATTAGCCGGGAGAATTGATAGAGTGGATCAGGCAAAAGCCTCAGATGACAGCGTCTTTTTACGAGTGATTGATTATAAGTCGAGTGAAAAGGATGTCAATTTTAGCGAAGTGTATTATGGACTTGCACTGCAAATGTTAACCTACCTTGATATTGTCATGACACATTCGAATGAATTGGTAGAAATGAAGGCGAGCCCTGCAGGTGTTCTCTATTTTCATGTTCATAATCCTTTTATTAATACAACAAAAATGCTTTCGATCGATGAAATCGAAAAAGAGATAATGAAAAAATTTAAGATGAATGGATTAATGGTAGGTGATCAAAATGTCATCCGACTTATGGACAAAACACTTGAATCGGGTGATTCGCAAATTATTGCCGCCGGTATTAAAAAAGACGGGAATTTATCTAAAAAATCGAAAGTTGCTAGTCTATCAGAATTTGATGACCTGAAAACTTACGTCCGCAAATCATATCTAAAAACAGGTAATGCTATTATCGATGGTCAAATTGATATAGCTCCATATAAATTAAAGGATAAAACACCTTGTACATTTTGTTCATATAAATCTGTTTGTCAATTTGACGAGGCAATTGAAAATAATCAATTTCGGGTTCTCACACCGCATTCAAAAGAAGATGTATTAGAACTTATTAGGAAGGAGGTACGAGAATCTTGAGTAATGTTGTTATTCCTCCCAAGCCAGAAAATGTAACATGGACAAATGACCAATGGAAAGCAATTATGGCTAAAGATCGGGATATTCTTGTCGCAGCTGCTGCAGGATCAGGAAAAACTGCTGTTCTTGTGGAAAGAATTATCCAAAAGATTCTTTCAAAAGAGGATCCCATTGATGTTGATGAATTATTAGTTGTAACCTTTACGAACGCATCAGCTGCTGAGATGAGACATCGAATTGGGGAAGCACTAGAAAAGTCTATTGATGCCGACCCTATGTCCCGCCATTTAAGAAAGCAACTCAGTTTATTAAACAAAGCATCCATTTCAACACTTCACTCCTTTTGTATGGAGGTCATTCGAAAATATTACTACTTAATCGATGTTGATCCCGGGTTCCGAATTGCCGATGAAACAGAGGCGCAATTAATCCGAGATGAAGTAATGGACGAATTATTTGAAGTGGAATATGGAAAAAAAGAGAATGGAGCATTTTTTAACTTGGTGGATTCATTCACCAGTGACCGCAGCGATGCCGCTTTAATGGATATTGTTCGGTCAATTTACGATTTTGCTAGAGCAAACCCACTACCAGAACAATATTTACAGTCAATTATTTCGATGTATGATGTTTCATCGATTAATAATATTGAGGACCTTGCCTTTATCCAGGCTCTTCTATTTGATATTGAACTTCAATTAGAAGCGGCTAAAGAAATGATTAAGCGCGGCTTAGAAGTAACAAAGCTCCCAGGCGGACCAGCACCTAGGGCCGAAAATTTTATCGATGATTTAAATGTGATTGACACTCTTCTGTTAGCCAAGAAAGACTCTTGGGAAACACTATATCAAGCCATACAAACTTGGTCTTTTTCACGCGCAAAACAGGTCAAAGGTGAGGAGTATGATAAAGAACTAACAGAGAAGGCCCAAAAACTTCGTGATAAAGCGAAGAAAAAAATTCAAGATGTAAAAGATGAGCTATTTTCTCGAAAGCCTGAAAGCTTTTTACGTGACATGGAAGAGATGCGACCGTTAATAGAAACGTTGATTCATCTTGTCAAGGAATTTTCACAGCGATTTGAAAAGGTTAAAAGAGAAAAAGGACTTGTCGATTATGCCGATTTAGAGCATTACTGCTTAGGAATTTTGACAAAGGAAAACTCATCGATGGGAGAATTTCTGCCGTCGGAAGCAGCCCTTGCTTACCAAAGGCATTTTAAAGAGGTTTATTGTGATGAATATCAAGATACAAATATGGTGCAGGAAACGATCCTGAAACTTGTAACTAAGAAAGATGAACATAATGGAAATATGTTTATGGTCGGAGATGTAAAGCAGTCGATTTACCGCTTTCGTTTGGCTGAGCCCAACCTTTTCCTTGGCAAGTATAACCGCTTTAGAGTTGATGGAGAATCAACAGGTTTACGGATTGATTTAGCACGAAATTTTCGAAGCCGAAGAGAAGTACTCGATGCTACAAATTTTTTATTCAAACAAATTATGGGTGTTAAGGTTGGCGAAATCGAATACGACGAGGCAGCAGAATTACGTGCTGGCGCACCTTATCCTGAAGAGGAGCCTTACCCGGTCGAACTTCTGCTTATTAATCAAAATGTTGAGGATAAAGGGTCATCTGCGACATCTGAAGGGGAAGCAGAGGGAGAACTAGAAGAATTTGATGCAGTTGGTCTGGAACAATCCCAACTGGAAGCCAGAGTTATTGCAGCTAAAATTAAAGAATTAATAGCTAGTGGAGCACCCGTGTATAATCCAAAAACAAAATCAAATCGGCCGCTAATGTATCGGGATACAGTAATCCTGCTCCGTTCAATGACATGGGCTCCACAGATCATTGAAGAATTCAAGCAGCAAGGAATTCCCATTTATGCAAACCTTTCAACGGGTTATTTTAACGCAACTGAAGTGGCCGTAATGATTTCACTCTTACGGGTGATTGATAATCCATTCCAAGACATCCCGCTTGCTGCGGTATTACGGTCACCTATCGTTGGGTTGAATGAGGAAGAACTATCAATAATCCGTATTCATCAGAAGCGAGGTTCGTTTTGGGAGGCGGTGACTGCCTTTTGCAAGAGTAAACAAGCTGAAAATATGGCTGCTTTTTACGAAAAAGTCCGCCGCTTTTATGACTTTCTGACGGAATGGCGCTCTATGGCAAGGCAGGGATCCCTGTCTGAGTTAATTTGGCAATTATACAGAGATACTCAGTTTTATGATTTTGTCGGCGGTTTACCTGGAGGAAAGCAGCGTCAAGCTAACCTCCGTGCATTATACGACAGGGCACGGCAATACGAGCATACTTCTTTCCGGGGGTTGTTCAGATTCCTTCGGTTTATTGAGCGAATGATTGAAAGAGGGGACGACCTCGGGGCAGCTAGGGCACTTGGTGAGCAAGAGGACGTTGTCAGGATTATGACCATTCATAGCAGCAAAGGACTTGAATTTCCTGTCGTATTCATGGCTGGTATGGCACGAACCTTTAATATGGCAGATATTCGTAAAACATTTATGTTAGATAAAGCATACGGATTCGCATCTAAGTATGTAAATGCAGAAAAAAGAATTTCTTACCCTTCCTTGCCGCAAATTGCTTTTAAGCGGAAAAAGAAAATGGAAATGCTCGCTGAAGAAATGCGTGTCTTATATGTAGCCATGACAAGGGCAAAAGAAAAACTTTATTTAACTGCAACACTCAAGGATGCCATGAAAAAAATTGACCAATGGAATGATTCGGCATCCAATACAGAATGGCTCTTAAAAGATTATGAACGGGCAGCCGTTTCAAGCTATATTGATTGGATTGGACCAGCATTAGTTCGACATCAAGACGGTAGTGAATTAAGGATTAGTGAAACGATTAATCCCCTGGTTCCTGAAGAAATTACAAGGAATCCTTCCTTATGGAAAATTTCACTAATAAGTGCTGAAGAAGTGAAACAAATGGAAACAGAAACAAGTATGGAAGAGGACCATTTTCTTGATAGGGTCCAAAAAGGTGAGCTTGTCTCGACCACGTCACCATTTGCTGAAGAAATAAAGTCACGCTTAGATTGGGAATATTCCTTCTCAAAGGCTGCAGTCCATCGCTCAAAACAATCAGTATCTGAAATGAAACGGCAAAGGGAAATCGCGGATGAACAAAGTGGGACGGACCTTGTCAACCACTTTAAAAAATCGATCATAAAACGCCCTAAATTTATGCAGGAAAAACAATTAAGTCCTGGTGAACGTGGCTCGGCCATGCACATGGTCATGCAGCATGTCGATTTAACGAAAGCTGTGAGTCAAGAGTCTCTTCAAGAACAAATAACATGGATGGTAAACAATGAATTGCTAACCCCCGAACAAGCTACAGTCATTGATGTACATTTGATTGTTCAATTTTTCCATTCAGATTTGGGGCTAAGGTATTTTAATGCAAAAACAATCAACAGAGAAGTTCCTTTTACACTTTCCATGCATGCTCGTGATGTGTATCCTGCTTGGAACGATGAAGAAGAATCTGTGTTTGTGCAAGGAATTATTGACTGCATCTTTGAGGACGAAGACGGGCTTGTTTTGGTGGATTATAAATCAGATCGTATATCTGATCGTTATAAAGGCGGGTTTGAACAAGCGAGATCAATTCTTGAAAACCGATACAAGATGCAAATTGACTTATACACCCGAGCAATCGAACAAATTTGGAAAAGAAAGGTCACTGAAAGGTATTTGTTTTTCTTTGATGGAGCCCATATTTTAAAGATTGAAAAGGATTAAGATAACAAAAAATGACATAGACCATTTTGGTTTATGTCATTTTTTAATTATTCCCCACAATTGGCTGGTCGACTACATTTGTATCAAGTACATTAGTACCACTTAACCCGTTATTTGCAATGATAAATCCACCGGTATTAAATGCACCTGAACCTGCATTTGTCTTAGAGGCGGCCTTCGGAGAGATATAGACTGTATCCCCAAATTGGACAATACCTCCACTTACGTGAACGATTTGGACAGGGCCGATAATCGCTGGCATAACAAACATCCTTTTTAGTAAACTTACTTATCATCCTTAAAAGTATCTTATGCTTTTATTTTTGTCCATGTTCTGCTTCCCCACCATCTTTTCCTGGAACAGGAAGTAGTTGACGAATATGTTTAACCCTTGCCTCCATCGAAACATGTCCGCTATTACCTACGTGTAAAAGGGACGAAGAGGATATCCCTAAAATTTCAATCCTACTAACCCTAATTAGCGGGTTCGGATTTTGACGAGAGTATATGAAAGGTTCAGTAATTGGTTGAAAAGGAATAGGTTCGGTAAAGACACGATAGGGGAAAAAGTTACCCTCATTTCCATAAAATAATTCTGTTTCTCGTTGGACAGCGAGTGCTTTTGAAAGACCATTAATGATACAGGAATCCCCTAGCTGGACCGTAGAGGCAAATGAAGCTATTTTAATATTTATAGAATCTACACAAGAGGTTCTTTGCAACATCATGTTCACTCCGGTGATAGGGGAACAAACGGGCCAATAATTAATGATTCCGCAGGGGTATCAAAAGTTGAGGCCAACTGGATCGTTTCGGTATCGCCCACCATTACTAACGATGAACTTGCCACCCCAATGATTTTTATGCTTTGAACACAGAGCTCGCGGTTATAAACTTGAAAGTTCATTCTGTTCTCATCCCTTTCAGATTTTCAGGTAAATTGCTGAAAAAAATATTCACTCCATTTTGAATTTCCTTCTTTAGTGCTTCAATAATTAAATCGTCAGAACGGGTAGCTTCAGAAGAACGGCTGGTAGCGGAATTGGAGGTTAAATGTTGTTCTATCCTGCTCGGAAGCTGCTTGATGATGTCTTGTTTTATAAATGATAAATATTCATCATTCGGTTGAACGTTTAATTCCCTCTGGGCGGCCTCAACGATTGGAGGTAAATCCGTTTCTAAATATCGGTAAATCGCTTCCTCGATTTTCATGGATCTTTGCATTTGATTCTTTGGTGAAATTGGGGTGGTTAAGGACTGATTTTGGACAGCGAAGTCTTCGATTCCGGCTAATTCGGACGGGTTTAGACCAATATTTAAGGTCCCTTCGAGAGTCTCCACCTTCAATTGATCAAATTTATATTCAATTTTGTCTACATGGATGGACTGTCTTTCACTTAATTGTTTGATATCTTCTCTCATTTTTTGGAGAGTTTTTTCTAACGTTAGAATCCTCTGCTCCTGTGCTTGAATACACATCTGCATCCATTGAAGATATTGGGAATAATCCTGATTCATTTAATCACCTCACAATTATTTCGCCAATAAAATAGTCGGATTTAACCTAGTAGGACGAGCTACTGCTCCTGATTTCTAACGGCAGCTTGCAGGGGTACTGAAGGTGTTCCTAATAAAGTGCCTGAAGGTTGAGTCGTTTGTGGTGCAGGTTGTGTAAAACCACCGGTATTATATAAGTGAGCCGTAGGTTTGATAATCCCAGCACTGCCTATTTGCAAGACGGAGGAATTGGTAATCCCGCCAATTTTAATGAAATTTATTTGAATGGACTGCTGTATATAAAAATTCATTTAAACCCACCCACTCATTAAGCATTCAGTGCAATTCCTTGATCGTAAACATCTGAATCTTGGGTATTTGTCGAACTAACATTATTTTGGAGCTGTAAGCTATCCCCCGTGTTAAAGGAACCAGCACCAGAAAAGGTTTTTGCGGTAGAGAATGGCATAATTTTATAAACGTCTCCAATATGGAAAACTGAACTGCTCCCAAGTGTAATGACCTGTGCAACTCCAACAATTGCTGGCATTATCAACACCCTTTTTCTTCAAAGTATCTTCTACATCCTATGTATGTGCAAAGGTAATGTGATTGATTAGCCCAAAAAAGTTAGATTCCTATAAATGGGGGATCAACCTTAATTTAGTCCTTAATATTTGTTCGTTTGATTTGTTTCTTTTAATATATTAAGTGTATTTAATTAGAATAATTGAGGTGAAACCAATGAAATTTGTAACAGTATTTTATAATGATGAATTGTTCGTGGGATTGGTTGACCAAGGAGAAACAAAAGTACTTTTACTAAACCATGCAGAAGAAGCAATGACGGGACAAAAAAGCTTTCCTTCTTCCATGCTTGAGTGTATTGCCTCTGGTGAGACCTTTATTCAAAAAGTTAATGGATTGCTGGAGTGGATACAAACTAGTGAAAGGACTGAATCTTTATATCTTCCTATCGATGATGTAAAACTCTTGGCTCCGATTCCAAGGCCGAGTAAAAATATCTTATGTGTAGGAAAAAATTATGCTGAACATGCGATTGAAATGGGGAGTGAAGCAGATATTCCTGAGTATATCATGGTATTTACGAAAGCCCCGACAACGGTTGTCGGGTCTAATGAAAGGGTCCTAAATCACCAAAATGTAACCGATCAACTGGATTATGAAGGCGAGCTTGCTATTATTATTGGTAAAAAGGGTCAGGCAATAAAAAAAGAAGAAGCATTGGATTACATATTTGGTTATACCATTCTTAATGATGTAACCGCTCGAGATTTACAATCGCGGCACAAGCAATTTTTCATCGGGAAAAGTTTAGATACCACCTGTCCAATGGGACCGTGGATTGTCCACAAAAGTATAATTGAAAATCCCAATCATCTAAATATACAAACAACAGTGAATGGAGAAGTAAGACAGAACTCAAATACAAAGAATTTTATTTTTCCGATTGAGGAGGTTATCTCCGTTTTATCAGCTGGAATGACATTAGAACCAGGGGATATTATTGCGACCGGTACACCAGCTGGTGTAGGAAAAGGATTTAAGCCCCCTAAATTTTTATCCCCAGGGGATCAAATGGAAGTAACGATTGAAAAGATTGGAACACTAAAAAATACCATTCAGGAATAATACTTATTTCCCAATTGAGAGATAGTATTCTTATGTTTGTTACTTTATTTGACACTCATTTTTTCGTGTTTATTCATTGTTTATGGTATGATAAATTTCGAAATCAATGACATTTTATACATTAGGAGGGGCTCTATTGATTCACGGACATATCACGGCATGGGTTTTAGCACTAATCTTATTTGTGGTTGCACTTCTATTACATAAAGGTGGAAAGGCAAAAGGATTTAAAATTGTTCAGATGATTTTACGAGTATTATATTTGCTTATTCTTGCCACAGGTATCGGACTTCTATTTTCGGTTTACAAAATTGATGTCTGGTATATATTAAAAGCGGTTGTCGGAATTTGGATCATCGGATTATTTGAAATGATCCTTGGCCGAGTAGCAAATAACAGAAGAACATCTGTATTTTGGATTCAGTTTATCATTGCTTGGATACTTGTCTTATATCTAGGCTTTGAAAAATTGCCTATGTCATTTTTAAACCCATAAATCTATTTGTACCTATCAGGACTGCCCGTAAACTTGGCAGTCTTCTTTTATTTGAAAGGCACTGTAAAAGTCAATTTACAAAGTAAAAGAAATATGCTTCTAAATGAAAAAGGCATGGATGTCCATGCCTTTTTCTATGAAATCATTTTCTCAATCACTAACCGTTTACCGGTATTTAATGTGAATTCAAATCGATCATTAACCTTTTCATAATAACAAAAATGGTGTTGGACATTACATATTTGCTCCTGATTATCAAAAACTAAAAAATTTACACCATCCTTGCGATTTTCATCTGATAGGAAGGATAAATGATTATAACAGTAAATGCAATCGTAAATGGAAAAATTTAAGGAGTTTAAAGTGGTAACAAATTGAAAAAAAGCATCATCATTTATCCCATCTAAAAGTCTCTCAAGCGAGTAAACTAAATGTTTTCTAATCCTCACTAAATCGTGATTGCGCAGCATCGTTGCTTCATTTCCAATTCGAACTTTACCTGTTTCATACAATATACCTTTCTTCCAACGATTCATACGGAAGACTTCTATTTCTTGCTGAAGGTAATCATCTAACATTTCAGCTTCTTCCGTTTCCTCATCAAAGAAGATCCATTGTTCATTTATCTGTTCAACTGTTCCTTCGGTGTAGGCCCTTTCCTGAAAATCATATAGTCTCATTCGTTGTTGTCGATTCATTATTAACCTCCGTGCCAGATGATATCATCTTCTTTTTAGACATCTTCATGAAATTTTATAACTGAAATTGAAGTATTATTTTTAAAAAAGGGCTGTGTTAAACTGGTGTGTTGATCTCTGCTCCAATCAACTTGGTTACAAAATTAACAATGATCTTTAACACAGCCAAACAAAAAAACTGACTAATCACGGTGCCTACCGCTTTTCTATTTGGACAATTAACCATTTCCCATGGGCTGAATAGTATAAAACATGAATTCATGTACAGTAGTTTTGTTAAGGCTCTTTTCGTAAACTTTGTTGCTTATGAGCTTAATTAGGGTCATTGACTAGGTTTCTAGGCGATTTTCGCAAATGTTCTTACGAAAAGATGCCACGAANNNNTATGCGAAAATAGCCTTTGTTAATGGGGAGTGTGAAAGGAAATGTGTGGCATTACAGGCTGGATTAATTTTGATAAATTCATCAAGAACGAAGTCGATACACTGACGAAAATGACAAATACACTGGCAAAAAGAGGCCCTGATGAAACCAACATCTGGTCTGATGCGAATGTTGCTTTTGGCCATAAAAGACTTATTGTTGTTGACCCTGAAGGGGGAAGACAGCCTATGTCCAAACAAAAAGACGGATATAATTACACAATTTGCTACAATGGGGAATTGTATAATACAGAAGATATCCGCAAAGTTCTCCATACTAAAGGATATTCATTTAAAGGTCATTCTGATACAGAAGTTCTATTATCTGCCTATATAGAATGGGCGGAAGAGTGTGTCAATCATTTGAATGGAATTTATGCTTTTGCAGTTTGGGATAGCAAGAAGGAACAGCTCTTTATTGGACGCGACCGCTTAGGGGTAAAACCGCTATTTTTTAGAGAACACCAGAAAGGTCTTTTATTTGCATCTGAAATCAAAGCTATTTTAGCCCATCCTGAAGTGAAAACTGAAATCGACCAAGAAGGTCTTGCAGAGATCTTTGGAGTTGGCCCTTCAAGGTCACCCGGATCTGGTGTGTTTAAAGGAATAAGTGAACTAAGACCAGCGCATGCTTTGACATTTTCAAAAAATGGTCTGAAAATTTGGCGCTATTGGAATGTAAAAAGTGAAGAACATAAGGACAGTGTGGAGGAGACAGCTGAAAAGGTCCGCTATTTAGTTACCGATGCTGTTACAAGACAGCTTGTCTCGGATGTTCCACTAAGTACATTTTTGTCAGGCGGGTTGGATTCGAGCATCATCACAGCAATAGCAGCTAAGGGTTTCCAAGAACAAAACAAAGGTCAGCTTCACACCTATTCTATTGACTATGAGGGAAATGACAAATATTTTTCCTCAACGGAATTCCAACCAGATGCTGATGGAAAATTTATTCAAATGATCACCGATAAATATAAGACATTCCACCATACCAAAATCATTTCACAACAACAGTTGGTCAATGATTTGGTGGAAGCGACCCATGTTAGGGACCTTCCAGGAATGGCTGATGTGGATTCCTCGTTACTTTGGTTTTGCAAAGAAATAAAACAGGAATTTGTCGTCAGCCTGTCCGGTGAATGTGCAGATGAAATATTCGGGGGATATCCTTGGTTTCATCGCAAACAAGACTTAGAACGTCCTGGGTTTCCGTGGATGCGTTCCCTATCAGAACGACATAATTTATTGAAATTACACTGGCAGGAAAAACTAAAATTAAATGATTATGTAATGGAAAAATATGATCAAGCGATTGCCGAAACACCAAGGTTAGATGGTGAGAGCGACGAAGAATCAAAGCGTAGAGAATTATTTTATATTAATATGATTAGTTTTATGACCACATTGCTTGACCGCAAGGATCGAATGAGTATGGGAGCTAGTTTGGAAGTTAGGGTTCCTTTTGCTGACCACCGCCTCGTCGAATATGTGTGGAATATCCCGTGGGAGATCAAAATGCATCGTGGCAGGGAAAAGGGCATTCTCCGAAAAGCATTTGAAGGTATTTTACCGGAGGAAGTATTGTATCGTAAGAAAAGCCCGTATCCAAAGACGCATAATCCGGCTTACACCGTTGCGGTTCAAAAACTGGTGGAGCATATATTACAGGATAAATCCTCAGTCCTGCATGAATTTTTTAATAAAGATCAACTTGAAAATATTATCAAATCTGGTGGAAATTCATTTCAAGAGCCATGGTTTGGCCAATTGATGACAGGACCTCAGTTATTGGCTTATCTTGTGCAACTACACACATGGTTTAAGGATTACAATATTAATATTGTAAATTAGGCATGAATTTCAGAAGGATCGAAATTTAAATTTGGAATAAAAACTTGATTCGATTAAAATAGTGTAGGGAAGAGGATATCCTCTTCCCTTTTTTAGAGGAGGAAATAACAATATGAAAAAAATTACACCACTTATTTTAATCTTGTTTTTATTACTAAATTCATCGATTTCTGCACATGCAGCGGTGAAAAAGGAAGACCGCTTATGGCAGGATGAATCGATTTATTCCATCATGATAGATCGTTTTAACGATGGAGATCGTAATAATGATGCTGATGTTAATGGAAAAGATCCTTTAGCTTATAATGGCGGAGATATTAAAGGAATCATTGATAAGTTAGATTACATACATGACATGGGATTTACTGCGCTTCGATTAACGCCTATTTTTGATAATGCCAAAAATGGCTATCACGGCTATTGGGTAAAGGATTTTTACAAAGTAGATGAACATTTTGGCACTATGAAGTCTTTTCAAATGTTAGTAAAAGAAGCACATAAACGAAAAATGAAGGTATTGATTGATTATGTCACAAATAATGTAGCGACGGACCATCCTTGGCTAAGTGATTCCAGCAAGAAGGATTGGTTTCATGCAAAACAGGATATCGCCTCTGAAACTGGAAATCAAAATGAACTTGAGAAAGGTTGGATTGATGGATTGCCTGATCTTAATCAGGACAACCCCGAAGTAAAAAAATACTTAATAGATACTGCAAAATGGTGGATTAATAAAACAGATATTGATGGGCTGAGTTTACCAGAGGTAAACATGGTTCCAATCAGCTTTTGGACTGATTTTTCAACTGAAGTAAAGAAGGAAAAGAAGAACTTCTTCCTATTAGGTGTAATGTCCAACAATGCTTCGATCCATTTACAAGAATATAAAGGTGCAGGGATAGACAGTGTAATTACTTATGAGTACAGTGAAAAGTTACGAAAGACATTTGCAAGTACGGATCAGTCATTCAGCACACTTTATTCCGATGGCGATAATAAGCAGGACTCCTTTTTAAGGGCTAATTTTTTGGATAACGAATATACATCAAGATTTACGAGTGAAATTGTCGCAAAGAAACAATTCCCGGGTTCTCGCTGGAAAACAGCATTATTGTACCTTTATAGCACCCCCGGAATTCCCATCATTTATTATGGGACGGAAATTGCTTTAAATGGAGGAGGAATTCCTGATAACCGCGGACAAATGAGTTTCAGGGCTGAAAAGGAACTGATTGATTATATGACCAAGGTGGGGGAATTAAGGAACCAACTTCCTTCCTTGACAAGGGGCACAATGGAAATGCTCTATGATCAAAAGGGAATGGTTGTCTATAAACGAGTTTATAAAGGTGAGACATCTATTATTGCAATCAATAATTCAAGCAAGTCTCAAAGTGTTTCGTTAACCACCGATCAGATTGAAGGTGGCAAAGAACTGAGGGGCTTGCTTGCAGGTGATAAAGTTAAAAGTGATGATAATAAATATATGATTATTCTCGATCGGGATAATTCCGAAGTCTACGTTGTAGCTGAGAAAAGCGGCATCAATATTCCATTAATTGCAGGCTTAGTTGTTGTTTACCTGTTATTTATGTTATTTATACTTAAATTAAGAAAAAACAAGCGATAAAATGTCGGGGGCTTTCCCCGACATTTTTTTATCCATTGATAATTTCCCCGCCATTTACATGAATCATTTGCCCACTGACATAGGAGGAGTCATCTGAGGCAAGGAAAACATAGCTCGCGGCTAATTCATAGGGCTCTCCTGCTCTACCCATTGCCGTATTTGAACCAAACGTAGCAACCTGGTCTGCAGGAAAAGTAGAAGGGATCAGCGGTGTCCAAATTGGACCTGGCGCCACACCGTTAACGCGAATTCCTTGAGGTGCGAGGGACAGCGCTAGGGAGCGGGTAAAGGAAACGATTGCTCCTTTGGTGGCGGAATAGTCCAATAACTGTTCATTCCCCTTGTAAGCCGTAATGGAAGCGGTATTAATTATCGATGCACCCTGTTTTAAAAATGGCAGGACCATTTTCGTCATGTAGAAAAAGGAGAATATGTTTGTTCGAAACGTCTTTTCCAATTGTTGCGAAGTAATCGATAACAAACTTTTTTGCGGATGTTGTTCCGCTGCATTATTTACCAGGATATCGACCCTGCCAAATTCAGTATGAATCTTATTTACGGTCTCCTTACAAAAATCTTCATTGCCAATGTCACCTGAATAAAGTATACATCTACGTCCTTCGGCTTCAATTAATTGCTTTGTTTCTTCTGCATCTTGATGCTCTTCTAAATAGACAATTGCTACATCTGCCCCTTCTTTGGCAAAATATATAGCAACAGATTTGCCTATTCCACTGTCACCACCAGTAATAATCGCTGCTTTCCCAGCTAATTTACCCCCGGCTTTATAATTGGGATCAACCGAGACGGGACGAGGATTCATTTCACTTTCTATTCCAGGCTGATGATTTTGGTGCTGTGCTGGAAAGGTCTTCTTTTGTTGATTTTGATTGTTGCTCATTTCCTAAAACCTCCAAGTGTTTACTCGATATTAGTTTTAGATAAATGGGTCAAATTATGAAAAATAAAGATAATAAAAAAAGCGAAAGGATTTATATCCTTTCGCCGTTTCCATTATCGATAATTAATAAACTGGACATCCACGGTTAAGTCCGCTTCACGGACAAGGGAGATAATTTTTTGTAAATCATCCCTGCTTTTTCCGCTAACACGCACTTGGTCGTCCTGAACCTGGCTTTTTACTTTGACACCGCTATTTTTAATAATGGTATTAATTTTTTTTGCATTTTCTTTATCAATACCTTGAACCAGTTTAGCTCGTTGTCGAACCGTTCCGCCAGAAGCCTTTTCAATTTTCCCGTAATCAAGATTTCTAACTGGAACACCTCGTTTCATTAATTTACTAAATAAAACATCTTTTAGCTGGTCCATTTTATATTCATCATCAGAAATAAGAACAAGCTCTTCCTTATCAAGTGTGACTTCACTTTTACTGCCTTTAAAATCATAGCGCGTGCCAATTTCTTTCATTGTTTGGGTAATCGCATTTGATACTTCAGACAAGTCTACTTGAGATACAATATCAAATGAGCTATCTTTTGACATGACAAAACCTCCATTTTAAAATCTATATCGTAAAACCAAACCTGCTAAAGTTTCCCTTTATGGGTACATTATAGTAAAATATAGCAGTTCAAACAACTATTTAAAAAGGAAGCGTCTGTTCAGCAACGAATGATCTGGCGCGTTCCTAATACTAAACTAATTCTCCGTGAAAAGAAAAGAGGAGTTATATATGTCTTTACATGAATTAATCGGTCAAACAACCACATTAACTGTAGCCCGGAAAGCTGCGTTTGGGTATTTTTTAACAGATGGTAATGAAGATGTATTACTACATTTTAATCAAGCCCAACAAGAATTAGAAGAAAATGATCAGGTCGAGGTTTTTCTTTATGTTGATTCGGAAGGTCGAATCTCTGCTTCAACCGCCATTCCTGAAATTGCGGTTGGCCGTTATGCTTGGGTTAAGGTAACAGACTCAAATCCGCGCATTGGTGTTTTCCTAAATATTGGATTACCAAAGGATATATTGCTAGGAATAGATGATTTGCCCGTCCATAAATCTGTCTGGCCTAAGCCAGGTGATTTAGTCTATATAACTTTAAAGTTAAGCAGCAATTATCTCCTATATGCCAAGCTTGCTACTGACCAAGTGATTGAATCTATTTCAGTAAAAGCAACAAGAGCAAATTTTAATAAAAATGTCCAAGGCCATATTTATCGAACAGCCAAAGTCGGCAGTTGGATTTATACAATAGAAGGTTTTAAAGGGTTCATTCATGAGTCACAAAGACAACAAGAACCACGGATTGGAGAAAAAGTAGAGGGGCGGATCATTGATGTTAAAGAAGACGGCACCATCAACGTTTCTTTACTGGCAAGAAAGGAAGAATCGCAGGATGTTGATGCGGAGCGAATTTATGAGTATTTAATGAGCAGAAATGGTGCCATGCCATTTAACGATAAAAGCATGCCAGAAGATATTAAAGATCGGTTCAACTTAAGCAAAGGTTCCTTTAAACGAGCACTTGGAAAACTAATGAAAGAGGGCAGAGTGTACCAAGAGGGCAGCTGGACATATGTGAAGAAAGATTAATGTGTTTTTACATACTCTTTTCAAATTGACAGAAACTAATGGTGAATCTATTTGAAAGGGGTAAGGTTATGCCGCACACTTCAGACAATGATAAAAAAGCGAAAGACAATAATGCCCTTCGCCATGAAAAGAATATGATGCGCGAAAAAAATCGTCAGGCTGGAAAAAATCAATACTCCAAGAAGACGGACCATAAATAGAGTGAAAAAATGAGTGAGGTATAATCCTCACTCATTTTTTTACGCTCTGTTTAGTGTGCCTGTTGATTTCTGCTCCAAACAACATAAGGGCAAAATTATCAATGAGCTTTATCAAAACCTTTTTTTTATGATGGAATTTTGTTTAAGAAAAAAATGGCGATTGTCCCTGCACCTGTATGGGATCCTATGGCTGATCCTATTGATGTAATCATAACTTCAAAAGGATGGAATTCTTCTTCAATCATTGCTTTCATTTCTGCCGCAGTTTCATCACAATCCGCTTGGCTGATTCCAATTACTTGCTTTTCCATATCCGCGCCGCGTGCCTTCATGATATCGATGATTCGTCTCATCACTTTTTTCTTACCGCGTATTTTTTCAATGGGGACGAGTTTCCCATCTTCAACATTTAGGATGGGTTTGATATTCAATAACCCCCCAAGGAAGGCTGATGCTTTTGAAACACGGCCGCCCTTTGCTAAATAGTCTAAATCTTCAACCGTAAAGAGATGTTCCATATGTTGACTTCTAAACAATACGTCTTCTAAAATCTCTTCTTTGCCAACATTTTTTAAAGCTAGAGCCGCTGCTTCTTTTACGATAAGCCCAAATCCTAACGATGCACATTTTGTATCAACAATTGTTAAATTAAAATTTGGATATTTTTCCTTCACTTGGTCAAGAATCATAACAGCAGTGGAATATGTACCAGATAATTCTGAAGAAAATGCTATGTATATCCCGTCTTCATCTTTTTCAGCCATTTCGGTAAAAACTTCTTCGAACAAGAGCGGGGAGACCTGAGATGTCTTTGGAACAATTCCGCTTCGGATTGCCTCATAAACGGTGTTTGAATCGATTGTTTTTACATCTTCATATTCTTTTCCATTGATTTCAACTTTTAATGGTAATAATGTGACTTGATGCTCTTCATAAAAACCTTTTGGTAAATCGCATGCGCTATCAGCCAGTATTCGTACCTGCATGTAGCTCACCTGCTTTCAAACAATTTATAGTTTCAGTTTATCGGTTCCACAATAAAAATACAATTATCTACCACAGAAAACATAATGAAGGATTCATATTCTCTTAAAAAAGGGGTAATAGAAATGATTTGGCTCCAGACAAAGAAAATAGGAGTGGTCGCAGCAGGTTCATTATTAGGTGCGCTGGCTATGAATTTATTTTTGATTCCGGCCAATATTTATTCAAGTGGATTCACAGGAATAGCCCAACTACTATCAAAGGTGTTAAGTGACTATACTCCAATCCATGTTTCTCTAGGTTTTTTATTATTATTGCTGAATATACCTGTTGCTATTTTAGGCTGGAAAAAGGTGGGGAAATCCTTTACAGTCTACAGCTTTATAAGTGTTGCCCTGTCCTCGTTATTTTTAACATTAATACCAATTAAACAAGTTTCGAATGATATCCTTCTAAATGCTGTTTTTGGTGGTGTCATCCAAGCCGTTGGCGTCGGGATTACATTAAAATGGGGGGCTTCAACAGGAGGAGTGGATATCATTGCAATGGTTTTATCCAGAATGAAAGACAAGCCAATTGGACCCTATATGTTGGTTATTAATGGGGTGATTATTATAACAGCAGGATTTTTGTATGGCTGGGAAAAAGCCCTTTATACTTTAGTTACTTTATACACTTCTACACGAGTGATCGATTCCATCCATACAAGGCATGCAAAACTTACAGCGATCATTATTACTAAAAAGGCTGACGACATGAAAAAAGCTATACAGGAGCGGCTTGTCCGAGGAATCACAATCCTTCCGGCAAAAGGGGCATTTTCAAACGAAGCGAGAGAAATGTTAATGGTTGTCATTACACGCTACGAACTCTACGATTTAGAACGAATACTAAAAGAAGTGGATCCGAATGCCTTCACGAATATTATCCAAACTACCAATATCTATGGCTTTTTTAGAAAAGAGTAAACAAGAAAAGCGGAGCGCCCTTAAGGCGCTACCGCTTTTCTGTTAAGAAAGTTGATCAAGCTCTTGTTGCATTTGTTGGAGCTGTGCTTGCTCTGCAACAGTGGAATTTGCATAAGCAGAACTTAATGCATTTTTAGCTTTCGCTGTAGCAGAATCAAGTTCAGCAGGGTTGGCCGCTTTCGCCATCTCGACAAATCTTCGTGCTTCTTGGAACAATTGGTTTCCCATTTTATATTCCTCCAAGCGAGGATTCTTGCACATTGGCCATCTTCTGAGCTTCAGCTTCAGCGTAGGTCATGTGATAGGGAATACGTTCGGCATGTTTACTGACCGTATCCACTCCTTGCTGGACAAAGCGTTTTGATTTGTTTCGTTTACCCATTCGAATCCCTCCAATATGCTCAAGGCTCATTTTGAAACAGCATTGCTGCCTCAGAACATAGTATGTACCAAATTGGGGTCGTTCATTTACGTAAACAATGGCGAATGGGTGTTAAAATTTTATGTTTAACAAATCTGCCAAATATTGTCCCACTCCATCTTCTTCGTTGCTTAAAGTAATGTCATTTGCAATAATTTTCACTTGATCAATAGCATTTCCCATGGCAATCCCATGACCTGCATATTCAAGCATTTCGAGGTCATTGTCTTCGTCCCCAAATGCAATCACTCTTTCAGCAGGGATACTGTAATAATCAGAAGCCTTTTTCAAACCAACCGCTTTATTTAAGCCAGCTTTTATAATCTCAATCACGTGCCAAGGTGCTGCCCAACTGCGATGATCAATAACTTCGGCATGGACCGCAGATAAATGATCCCGTATTATCTTTAATTGATCTTCCTCTGTATGTATTAACAAGCTTGTTGGTGATTCCTTTAAAAATTTTGCTAAATCCCCCGTAGTGATTGTAGGATTTCCAAAATTAAAAATGTCTAAAAGCTTTTCATCATGATAGTGGAAATATACATCATCGATTACTTCTGCGATGATATTATGAAAATGAAAGCTTCTGCAGGCTTCTACAATATCTTTTGCAACCTTGATATCAAGTGGTTGGTGATAACCCCAGTCGGGCTTTCCAGGGTAATGCACAAACGCTCCATTGAAATTGACAATCGGTGTGTCTAAATTCAATTCATGATAATACATCTCACAGGAACGAAATGGTCTGCCCGTTGCAATCATTACGATATGACCTTGTTCTCTTACCTTTTTAATAATCTCTTTCGTTTTTATAGATATCGTTTTATTATCTTTCAATAAAGTTCCATCTAAATCTAATGCAATTAAGTGTCTCTCTGTCATAATAACTCCTTCTCAAGAAAATTTCATCACTAATAATGATTGTTGCTTTAGGAAAAAATTAATATACATGTTACACTGCGAATATAAATATGGCATGCTTGTAGGAACTTTATTATTTCTATATTCACTATGTTAACAATTTTATATCAAAACTGTAAAAAAATTCACACCAAAAGGTATAAAAAAACTATATACTTTTTTTAACCAAGTCTCAATCTAGAAAAGAAGGCATAGATATTTGCTATAATAAATTGGCATAAAGATATTTAAGGAGTGGAACAAAAATGAATGAAGAACTAAAAGAAAATATATTAGGTGCTCTAGAGTTAGTTATTGACCCTGAATTAGGTGTTGATATCGTAAACTTAGGATTAGTATACAATACCGAAATGGATGAGGATGGCAACGTAACGATTACGATGACATTAACTTCAATGGGCTGCCCGCTTGCTGGTACGATTGTGGATCAAGTCAAACGAGCACTGGCTGATATTCCAGAAATTAAAGGGGTAGAAGTTAATATTGTTTTCAATCCCCCTTGGAATAAAGAAATGATGTCCCGCTATGCGAAAATTGCCTTAGGAATTCGCTAAAATTTATTTGGATTTATCAAAAAAAACAGCAGATTTTTTCTGCTGTTTTTTTTGCTTCACAATTCGTACATAAATATACGACATGAATGTGAGCTAGTTCACTTTTTTTAAATATAAACACCATTATAATACAGGTTAATAA
>NZ_JBALOS010000038.1:0-1082 GCF_036962765.1 Neobacillus drentensis | reverse complement strand
TGTTTTCCTTCATTTATTTTGGGATATCTCGAGAGTAGTTCAACGATTATTTATTTCGATGATCATTAAATATAAACGTGTCTTGACCACTCCAACATTACTATAAGTGTCTCAATCACAGACCTCTTTTTTATTCTTACTGTTCCTTTCAAGCACCTTATTTCCCATTTATAATTTGAAATTTATCGCATGTCATTATCACTTCTCTAAATGTAATATAAAAATTCACAGTTCACTTTTAAAAAGAGTACCAATCAGTCTGCAATATTGCTCATTCGAACTGTGGGTATAGAGCCGAGACTCCTCCAGCCAGACCTTTCTGAACCCTTCGACTCAAATCATCGGCAAGAATCTCATAGCTGTCAGCCTGGATTCCATCGATAGCAATCTTAGCTACATCAGCAGCATTCAACTTAGGAGCTGTCAAGTGGGCAGTCATGTCTGTGTCCATGTACCCGACATGAAGTCCTGCTACGCGTACCTTCTGGTCAGCCAGATCTAAACGAATTGCGTTGGTGAGAGCCCACTCGGCTGACTTGGCAGCAGAATATGCTCCTGAATTTACACTACTGAACCAGGACAACACTGAAAGAATGTTTAGAATAGTACCGCCCCCGTTCGAGGCGATTTTCGGTGCGAAGGCGCGAACCATAGAAAGAGTTCCGAAAAAGTGCGTATTAAATTCGGTGTGGATGTCCTCCAAACTACCATTGATAAGGGAGGCGCCTGTCGACACCCCAGCATTGTTTATCAGCAAAGTCACGTCACCCGCTACCTCTGCTGCCGCTGCCACAGAGGTAGGATCGGTGATATCGATTTGCAATGGTTTTGCTCCCGGTAGTTGGATACTATCAGGGTTACGCGCCCCAGCATAAACAGTAGCTCCTCGAGAAATCAATTCAAGAGCGAGTTGTCGACCAAGTCCTCGGTTTGCGCCCGTAACGAGCGCGGTTTGTTGTGAAATATCCATAATAAGAATTCTCCTTTCAGATTTAGGATCCTACTTTAAACATTAAGACAAACAATTTCTGTTCTGTGGAAAAGTTGATGTTTAAACAAAAAAGCAAAGATAACGATTTAAG
>NZ_JBALOS010000037.1:41609-51379 GCF_036962765.1 Neobacillus drentensis | reverse complement strand
GCTATATGGTTATTGACATTGACGTTGCGTAAAGGTGTATCGTTAGGTTTACAAGGGGGTGAACGAATGGAATATACCGTGCAGAAGCTTGGAAGTTTAGCAGGTGTTAGTACCAGAACGCTTAGGTATTATGATGAGATTGGAATTCTTAAGCCGGCAAGAATAAATTCATCAGGATACCGAATCTACGGTCAGGAAGAAGTGGATCGCTTGCAGCAAATCTTATTCTATAGGGAATTAGGAATCAGTTTAGAGAACATAAAAGAAATCGTAACGGCTCCTTCTTTTGATGGTGCAGCTGCACTAAAAGATCATCGTAAAAAGCTCCTTGAGAAAAAGCAACAATTAGAATTGTTAATTGCAAATGTGGAAAAGACAATTGCAGTAACTGAAGGGAGAATGAAAATGTCGAATAAAGAAAAGTTCGAGGGATTTAAGAAAAAAATGATAGATGAAAACGAGAAAAAGTATGGGAAAGAAATTCGTGAAAAATACGGTGATGATACTGTAAATAAATCAAATGCTAAATTACAAAATATGACGCAAGAGCAATATGATGAGGTTACAGCATTAGCTGAAAAAGTTACCAAAACGTTAGCTGAAGCATTCCGAACAGGTGATCCAACTGGAGAACTGGCACAAAAAGCCGCTGATCTCCATAAACAATGGTTATGTTACTATTGGAATGAATACAATAAGGAAGCCCATGCAGGTCTTGCTCAAATGTATGTAGATGATGAACGATTTACTTCCTATTATGATAAAGAACAGCCAGGGACGGCAGAATTTTTAAGGGATGCTATTCATATTTATACTGGTATGAAAAAATAATTTTTTATAAAAGTAATAGAAGATATATGGGGGCAAAAAAAGTATATAAAAAATATAAGAAAAATGACCTGCCAAAACTTACCGATTATTAATTAAGTTCCGAAGAATTCCCTGTAAGACTGCAATAGTCTTACAGGTTTTTTTATTATCCTAAATGATCATTTTTTGAACTTTTTTCACGTTGTTGACAAAATTGTCTCGCAACACTAAAGTTATATATGTCATAATAATTTAAAAATTTACTATATTGTTATATTTCTGATAAACCAAAATACATAAAAAACAAAAGTGCAGGTAGGTGTAAATGTGGAAAAGGATCCTATTCTTCGAATAAAAGACTTAAAGGTGTCTTTTCAATCAGGGAAAAAATTCGTTCCAGCTGTTGATGGTATCAGTTTTGATTTAAAGGATGGTGAAATTTTAGGGATTGTCGGTGAATCGGGGAGTGGTAAAAGTGTTACTTCATTAGCAGCCATGGGGCTGATACCGTCTCCGCCTGGAAAAATTGAAAATGGTGAAATCATTTTTGAAGGAAAAGACTTGAAAAATCTACCTGAAAAAGAGTGGCGAAAAATCCGCGGAAATCAAATTTCAATGATTTTTCAAGAGCCAATGACATCATTAAATCCGCTGTTTACGATTGGCAATCAATTAATAGAGGCAATTCGATTACATACCGACCTTTCAAAGAAAGAAGCAATGGAACGCAGTATTGAATTATTAAATCTGGTTGGAATTCCTAGGGCAGAAGGAATCCTTAAAGAGCATCCCCACCAACTTTCAGGGGGGATGAGGCAGCGGGTTATGATTGCAATGGCAATGGCTTGCAATCCTCGGGTGCTGATTGCGGACGAGCCCACGACTGCGCTAGATGTAACGATTCAAGCACAGATCCTCGCTTTGATGAAGGATTTAAATAAGAAGACAAATACAACAGTTATTCTCATTACCCATGATTTAGGTGTTGTAGCAGAAATTTGTGAACGGGTCATTGTCATGTATGCGGGGCAAATTGTTGAGCAGGGTGATGTAAGAACGATTCTCAAAAATCCTCAGCATCCTTATACAAAGGGCTTGTTAAAATCCGTCCCTGATTTAAGAGGGAAAAAGGAACGGCTGTATAGTATTCCAGGCGCAGTCCCTACTCCAGGCACGATCCATAAGGGATGTCGGTTCGCTGCAAGATGTGGAGAGGCATTCGCTCAATGTCAGGAAGACACACCAGATTTATTTAAAATGGAAAAAGACGGACATGAAGTGCGCTGTTTCCTACATACATTGAAGAAGGAGTGTGACAACAATGTCAGAATTACTTCTTGAAGTAAATGGGTTAAAAAAGTACTTTCCGATAACTGGCGGCCTATTCGGAAGGAAACATGGCGAAGTCAAAGCGGTTGATGATGTTTCTTTTTACGTTAGAAAAGGAGAGACATTAGGGATTGTTGGTGAAAGCGGCTGTGGAAAATCAACCACAGGTCGTCTCCTTATGCGATTGATTGAAGCGAGTGATGGAAAGATTGTTTTTGAAGATAAAGAGATTACTAGCATGTCAAAGGCAGAATTGAGAAAAACTCGACGAGATATTCAGATGGTATTCCAGGATCCTTATGCATCGCTTAATCCGAGACATTCGATCGAACAGATTCTTGAAGAGCCTTTAATCGTTCATGGAATTGGCACGAAAGAGGAACGCAAAAAGCAAGTGAGAGAAATGCTTGAGGTGGTCGGCTTAAGCAGCTACCATGCCAAAAGATATCCACACCAATTTAGCGGCGGTCAGCGTCAGCGGATTGGGATTGCGAAGGCGTTAATGACGAAGCCCAAATTAATTATTGCAGATGAGCCTGTCTCAGCGCTCGACGTATCCATTCAGGCCCAAGTTCTTAACTTGATGAAGGATATACAAAAGGAATTCCATCTTACTTACATATTTATCGCGCATGATTTAGGGGTTGTACGACATATTAGTGATCGCGTTGGCGTGATGTATTTAGGAAGATTGATAGAGTTAGCTGAAAGTGAGGAGCTTTATGAAGATCCGAAGCATCCTTACACTAAGGCACTTCTTTCAGCTGTACCAATACCAGATCCAGATATTAAGAGAGAAACAATTTTAATCGAAGGAGAACTTCCTAGTCCAGCTAATCCTCCTTCAGGCTGTGCCTTCCATACACGCTGCTCACAGGTGATGGATATTTGTAAAAATACTAGACCAGTGGAACAAAATCTTAACGGTCATTTTGTCGCATGTCATTTATATAACAAGTGATTTGCCGCATTTATGATAAAAACAAAAAAATAAGGGGGTTAAAATCTTATGAAGAAGAGGTCTTTTAAACTGCTGTTGATCTCTCTATTAGCCATCAGTATGTTATTAGTTGGCTGTAACAGCAAAACGAATGAAGCAGGAGGCAAAAAGGATCCTGCCAGTGGTGGATCGAAAAAGGATACACTAGTTTATGGTCGTGGAGGAGACTCTACATCACTAGATCCTATCACTACAACTGAAGGTGAAGCATTCAAAGTAACAGAAAACATCTATGAAACATTGATTCAATATGGTGATCAAGATACCACAGTCAACCCAGGTCTAGCTGAATCATGGGAAGTTTCACCAGATGGCTTAACTTACACATTCAAACTTCGTCAAGGAGTTAAGTTCCATGATGGTACAGATTTTAATGCAGAAGCGGTTGTTTTTAACTTTGATCGCTGGATGAATGGTGATGCTGATAAATATCCTTATTACACCATGTTTGGTGGTTATAAAAAGGATGAAGGTCACGTTATCAAAGAAGTAAAAGCCGTTGATGCAAATACCGTTCAATTTGTCTTAAAACGTCCACAAGCTCCATTCTTAAAGAACCTAGCGATGTCTCCGTTTGGAATTGCCAGCCCTACGGCTGTTAAAAAATATGGTGACAAGTTTAGACAAAATCCGGTTGGAACAGGTCCATTTAAATTCGTTGAGTGGAAAGAAAACGATACTATTACGCTTGAAAAGAACCCTGACTATTGGCAAAAAGGTTTGCCTAAGTTAAACAAAGTTATTTTCCGTGTAATCCCTGAAAATACTGCACGTCTTAACGCTCTTGCCAATGGCGAGATTGACGTGATGGATGGACTAAATAATTCAGATGAGGCTACTGTGAAAGCAAATGCTAACCTCCAAGTGATTGAACGTCCATCAATGAACGTTGGTTATATTGGTTTAACAACTACACGTAAACCATTTGATAATAAACTCGTTCGTCAAGCAATTAACTACGCAGTTGATAAAAAATCAATCATTGATGCATTTTATGGTGGGAAAGCCCTTGCTGCCGTCAATCCAATGCCACCTTCCATCGAAGGCTATAATAAGTCAATTGAGCCGTACCCTTATGATCTAGAGAAAGCAAAGGCTTTGTTGAAAGAGGCTGGATACGAAAAAGGATTTGAAATCGATTTATGGGCAATGCCTGTTGCTCGCCCATACATGCCAGAAGCACAAAAAGTTGCTGAAGTTATCCAAGAGAGCTTAAGCAAAATCAATGTCAAAGCCAAAATCCAATCTGTGGACTGGGCTACTTACTTAGATAAAGCAGCTAAAGGTGAATTTGATATGTTCATGCTTGGCTGGACAGGTGACAATGGTGACCCTGATAACTTCCTATATACTTTGTTGGATAAAGACAGTATTGGAAGCAATAACTATTCTCAGTATAGCAATGACAAACTACATGATGTCTTAATTAAGGCTCAAACAGAAACAGATCAAGCTAAGCGTAATGCGCTTTATGAGGAAGCACAAGTTATTATCCATGATGATGCTCCGTGGGTCCCACTTGTTCACTCTACACCGCTGTTAGCAGCAGGGAAAGATGTGGCAAATTACTTACCACACCCAACTGGATCAGAAGCGCTGACAAAAGTTGAATTTAAATAATAATGGCAGAAAGGGGAGGAAGCTTTGCCTCCCCTTTTGTTAACGAAACGCATTCTCTTTTTGGTAAAAAAATGGTCAAGTTGTAGCGCCTAGCCAGGCGTTTATGCTTTACAGTGAGGTGAATATAAATTGTTAACTTATACAGTCCGCCGTGTGTTTTCATTAATACCTGTTTTAATTGGGATGACGCTCGTTGTTTTTGCTATTATCCATGCGATTCCTGGAAATCCCGCGCAGGTGATTCTTGGGCAGAGAGCAACGGCAGAATCCATTGCCACGTTAACGAAGGAATTAGGATTGGACAGGCCTTGGTACATACAATACGTAGATTATATTAATGCCCTGATTCATGGGGATTTAGGTGTTTCACTCCGGACAAGGGGTCCAATTAATGAAGAAATATGGCCTTACTTAGCAGCAACAGCGGAACTAACTATCGTAGCAATGCTTATTGCCATCATTGTTGGCGTTAATGCAGGTATAGTTAGTGCCTGGTTCTCGAAATCGTGGTTTGATTATGTTGCGATGGTCCTTGCCCTTATTGGTGTATCACTGCCAATTTTTTGGCTTGGTTTAATGGAGCAATGGGTATTCTCCATTGAATTAGGCTGGCTTCCGACAACCGGAAGAGAGAATGTACGAGACCCCGTTGCAGCGATTACTAATTTTTATTTAATCGATACCCTATTACAAGGAAGACCTGATCAGTTTATTACAGTCCTAAAACATTTGGTGTTACCGAGCATTGCGCTTGCTACCATTCCAATGGCGATTATTGCTAGAATGACTCGGGCAACGATGCTCGAGGTGATGAAATCAGATTATGTCCGTACAGCAAGAGCAAAAGGACTGAGCATGTTCTGGGTTGTGTATAAACATTCCTTAAAAAATGCTGTTATCCCTGTTCTAACTATTATCGGCTTGCAGACGGGCCTTTTACTGGGAGGAGCCATTTTAACTGAAACCATTTTTGGATGGCCAGGAATCGGGAGATATCTATATGATGCCATCGGTTACCGTGATTATCCAGTTATTCAGTCAGGGATATTAATTATTGCGGCAATTTTTGTTCTTATTAATTTAATCGTAGACTTATTATATGTTCTTGTTGATCCGCGGATTAAATATACGAAATAGAGGGGGGAACTTAACGTGGCAGAACTTGCAAAAAATCCGGCAAATATAAAAGCGGTAATTGCTGAAGAAAAGCTGACACCTCCATGGAAGGAAGCCTGGCAATCTTTCTATAAAAATCGATTAGCACTGGCAGGCTTAGGAATCGTGGTCTTTTTTATTATTATTGCTGTGATTGCCCCAGTTATTGCACCATATAGCTATAAAGATCAAGTCTTAACCGATCGAATGCTCCCGCCTTCAAGTGAACATTGGTTTGGGACGGATGACTTTGGACGCGATATTTTTTCTCGGATTGTTTACGGGGCAAGAATATCATTGTGGGTAGGCTTTTTCTCAGTATTAGGTTCAGTTGTGGCAGGGACATTCCTTGGCATTGTAGCTGGATACTATGGACGCTGGGTAGATGCTGTTATCTCCCGTATTTTTGATATTATGCTAGCTTTCCCTAGTATTCTCTTGGCGATTGCAGTTGTTTCAATTTTGGGACCATCATTGCAAAATGCGCTAATTGCGATTGCGGTGATTAACATCCCGAATTTTGGACGACTTGTTCGCTCCAAGGTATTAAGTGTAAAACAAGAAGAATATATTATGTCGGCCCGTGCTGTCGGGATGAAAGATTCGAGAATACTCCTTCGCCACATCCTGCCGAATAGCATATCACCAGTAATCGTCCAAGCCACATTAGCGATTGCTACGGCAATTATTGAGGCTGCAGCCCTTGGTTTTCTTGGAATGGGGGCACAAGCACCAACACCTGAGTGGGGGAAAATGCTGGCTGACTCTAAAAACTATATAACACAGGCACCATGGACATTATTCTTCCCTGGTGTAGCTATTATGCTGACCGTCCTTGGATTTAACTTAATGGGCGATGGACTAAGGGATATCCTTGACCCGAAAATGAAACAATAAACGTAGAGACTCCTGTGTGAGTCTCTTTCTTTTGGTGTCAGGCACCAATAAATTTCCCTAAAAATTTTCTAAAATCTAAAAATAGCATTATAATTATGCTTAATCATTTGAATAATCCAATTGGAGGTCTGGGGTATTTTGACGAATAGAGATATGAGTATTGTTTTTATTGGGTTTATGGGTGCAGGAAAGACTACTGTTGGTATGAAGGTTGCTGAAAAACTCAATCGTGAATTTATTGATATTGATGATAGAATCGAAAAAGAGTATAACATGCCCGTGTCGCAAATTTTTACTGAATTTGGTGAGAAAGAATTTAGAGATAGAGAAAAAAGTTTAATTGCAAGTCTAGCAGTACAGAAGCAAAAGGTTATTTCTCTTGGTGGCGGAGCATTCCTTCAAAATGAGATTAGAGAGAGCTGTTTAGCATCTTGTATTGTTATTTTCCTTGAACTCTCATTGGAAGCTTGGAAGGATCGATTAGGTTTGATTATTGACAGCCGCCCCGTATTAAAAGGTAAATCAATGGAAGAAATGGAAGAACTGTTTTATAAAAGACAAGCTATATATAGTAACCATCATTTAAAGATTTCCACGGATCACAAAAATGCGGAGGAAATTGCGGACCTAATTGTAAAAGAATTAATGACTTATGGGGAATAAACCAATACTTTAGTTTGTTGATTGGAGCGAAGCTTTTTTCGCTCCAATCAACAGGCAAGTTTAACAGATCCAAAGTAATAAAAAGGAGTGGGGAAAATGCCTAAAACTGTTACTGTTAGAGGCCTTACCATTGGGGCAGGAATCCCAAAAATCTGTGTCCCTTTGGTTGGAGAATCGATAGCACAATTAAAGGAGGAAGCTGAATTTCTTAAAAATGTCGACTTAGATGTCGTCGAGTGGCGTGTCGACTTTTTTGACCAAGTAGAAGATATTGAGCAAGTAAAAATTGCTCTTGTTGAGATTCGCTCGATCCTGCCGAACACACCACTTATCTTTACCTTTCGTAGTCATAAAGAAGGCGGTAATAAGGAAATTTCTACTGCTTTCTATTTTGAATTAAACAAGACGATCTCAGAAACCGGCTTAATAGATATCGTTGATATTGAACTATTCAATGATGAAAAAGAAATAAAGGAATTAATTGAGGATGCTCATGCAAAAAAAGTCTTTGTTATTATTTCTAACCATGACTTTCATAAGACGCCGGCTAAAGAAGAAATAATCTCGCGGTTAAGGAAAGCACAAGAATTAGGGGGCGATGTACCGAAAATTGCTGTGATGCCAACAAGCACTGCCGATGTGCTCACCCTCTTAGATGCAACAAATACAATGAATGAACTGTATGCTGACCGACCTTTTATTACCATGTCTATGGCAGGTAAAGGAGTCATTAGTCGTTTGGCAGGCGAGGTATTTGGATCAGCTCTTACTTTTGGAGCAGCAAAAAAAGCCTCTGCACCCGGACAGGTGGCAGTTAAGGAATTAAGAAACGTATTAAATCTGTTACATGCGGGTTTATAAACATTTGAAAGGCACTCAACCGAGTGCTTTTTTTTTTAGATAAATAATGATAGCTATAGAAGGACAGTGAACATTACATAATTCACTGTCTTTTTTATATACATATCTATGCATAAAAAATGTATAATCTTACAAGGTTGAATGAAAGCGTTTTCAAAATATAGAGTGATTATTTTCAATAAAAACAGAAAATTAAGCTATTTTTCGATTGAATAATTATATAAATGGATGTATAATAATTCATTATGAAAGCAACTTAGGAGTTGGGTAAATTGAAGGCTGCAATTATCGGTGGTACTGGTTATGGATCAATTGAGTTAGTGAGGTTAATCAATAAGCACCCTTATTTGGAGATTGGTTCAGTTGTTTCAAACTCACAATCAGGGTCTAACTTTAGCGGAATTTATCCACATCTCACTGAAATGGTGGAGCAACCGCTGGAAACATTTGATGTTGATAGATTGTCTGAAAAGAATGAAATTGTATTTTTTGCAACCCCGTCAGGTGTGAGTAGCAAACTTGTGCCACAACTAGTTGATAGGGGAATTAAGTGTATAGATTTATCAGGAGATTTCCGGCTAAGGTCTGCGGTAGAATACGAAACTTGGTATAAACACTCACCTGCTGAAGAGAACTATCTAAATCAAGCAATCTATGGTTTAAGTGAAATATATCCTGGCCAAATAAAGACGGCCAATTTGATAGCCAATCCAGGATGTTATCCAACCGCATCCAGTCTGGGCATTTTACCAATCCTTACATCCAAATTAGCAGATGAAAAATCGATAGTCATTGATGCAAAATCTGGAGTTTCTGGTGCTGGCAGAGGTCTTTCCTTAACAGCCCATTACTCTGAAATCAATGAAAATTTTAAAGCTTATAAACTAGGAAAACATCAACATATTCCTGAAATTGAGCAAGTACTTTCAGATGAGAGTGGAAGTCCAGTCACGATTACATTTACTACCCATCTTGTCCCTATGACAAGAGGAATCATGTGCACGATGTATGTGAATCTTAAAGAAGTAATTTCCACAAAAAAAGTAATAGATTTTTATAAACAATTTTATCAAGAATCTCATTTTGTAAGAATACGGCCGGAAGGGAATATACCTTCAACAAAAGAGGTCACTGGAAGTAATTATTGTGATATTGGGCTGCATGTTGACGAACGAACAAATCGTCTGACGATTATTTCCGTTATTGATAATTTAGTTAAAGGTGCTGCCGGGCAGGCCATCCAAAATGTAAATTTGATGAATGGCTGGGATGAGCGAACAGGGCTCACTGACATTCCAATGTTTCCATAGATAATTAAAAACTACCTTGTTTTATAAAGGCTCTTTTCGTAAACTTTGTTGCTTTTGGATCTTAATAAGTGTTATTTACTAAGTTTCTGGGCAATTTTCGCAAATATTCTTACGAAAAGATGCCA
>NZ_JBALOS010000037.1:28480-41565 GCF_036962765.1 Neobacillus drentensis | reverse complement strand
ACGAAAAACAACAATCTATGCGAAAATAGCCTTTATAAATGAACGAAGAAGAACCAAAGGGGGAAATGAAAATGACACAGGCTACATCTACGAATGAGATCGTTATTATAGAAGAAGGTAGTGTTACCTTGCCGAAGGGTTACAAAGCGGGCGGATTACATTGTGGTATTAAAAGAAAACGACTTGATCTGGGATATATCGTTTCAGAAGTTCCTGCTACAGCTGCAGGAGTCTATACAACCAACATCTTCCAAGCAGCCCCACTATTAGTTACACAAGAAAGTATTGCAAAAGAAAACAAGATGCAAGCAATTATCGTGAATTCTGGCAATGCCAATGCATGTACAGGAGAACAGGGATTACTCGATGCATTCGCCATGCAGAAGAGTTTTGCAAACGAACTGGGATTCGAAGAACATCTTGTTGCGGTTACTTCAACCGGCGTCATCGGAGAACTTTTACCGATGGATAAAGTTCTAACCGGGATAAAACAAATCCTAAATAAAGAAAATCAAGATGAAAATAATTTTAAAAAGGCGATCCTTACAACTGATACTTGTGTCAAACATACAGCAGTGCAAATGACGATCGATGGAAAGACTGTTTCCATTGGCGGAGCATCAAAAGGATCAGGAATGATTCACCCGAACATGGCGACAATGCTAGGATTTGTAACAACAGATGCAAATATTGCACATAGTGATCTGCTTGGAGCACTTCGAGAGGTAACGAATCAAACGTTTAATATGATAACAGTGGATGGCGATACAAGTACAAATGACATGGTTCTCGTTATGGCAAATGGTTTAGCGGAGAATAATCAACTAACAAAAGACCACCCAGAATGGCAAATGTTCAAACAAGGGTTAAAAATCGTTTGTGAATCACTTGCTAAAAAAATTGCAAGAGACGGTGAAGGAGCTACAAAACTAGTAGAAGTTCAAGTTAATGGCGCCTACAGTCAAAATGCAGCAAGTGCAGTCGGCAAAGCCATTATTTCTTCCAACCTAGTTAAAACAGCAATTTATGGAACGGATCCGAACTGGGGGCGAATTGTTACTGCTATCGGTTATAGCGGTGTACCTGTTGAACCTAATGCAATTAAGGTAGCTATTGGACCTTTCACAGTATTTGAGAATGGTCTGCCAAGTAACTTTATAGAAGAAGAAGTAAAGGAATACTTAGAATTGGAAAATGTCAAATTGAGTGTTGAATTAAACCAAGGTGAATACAGCGCTACAGCCTGGGGATGCGATTTAACTTACGATTATGTGAAAATTAACGCATCCTACCGCACGTAAGGGAGGACAAGAAAATGAAATATATAGTCATTAAGTGCGGCGGAAGTGTGTTAGATAATCTCCCAAGGTCCTTTTATGAAGATATTGTTTCACTTCATGAATCAGGCGAATGGACTCCAATCATCGTTCATGGAGGAGGCCCACTGATTACATCATTATTAAAAAATCTAAACGTTGAAACCACCTTTGTGAATGGTCTTAGAGTAACCAATCACGAAGTATTAGACATAGTAGAAATGGTATTAAGCGGTTCCGTCAACAAANNTTTTGGGGTAAGTGGGGTAGATGGGTGCCTATTACAAGCTGAACCAACCCAAAATGCGGATACATTAGGCTTCGTTGGTGAAGTAATTGATGTCAACCACGAAGTTATCGAGGGAATCATTTCCCAAGGAAATGTTCCGGTAATTTCTCCAGTCGGGATCGATGCAGGCGGGCAGCGATATAACATTAATGGTGATATAGCTGCCTCAGCGATTGCAAAAGCATTGGGGGCGAATCTTTGCTTTATCAGTGATATTCCTGGAATCTTAGTTGAAAAAAATGGTTTCAAGACAAAACTTGATAAAGTCTCAAAGGCGACAATCGAGGAACTGATAAAAAATAAGACTATTTATGGGGGAATGATTCCTAAAGTAAAAGCCGCTATTGACGGTCTTGTCCATAAAATACCCGAAGTAGGTATCATTAATGGGTCTGAAAAAAGCAGCTTAATAGATTATACGAATGGTAAATTGATCGGAACTAAAATTGTCTTAGAAGAGGGGATCGCGTAATGTCAATCAATAATTCCATCTCACTAACATCGCCAGTGATGGCAACATATACTCGCTTCCCTATCACAGTTGTTAAAGGGAAGGGTAGCTACGTGTGGGATGAACAGGGAACACAATATCTTGATTTCACTTCCGGTATAGCGACCTGTAACCTAGGGCATGTTCCGGATGTCGTAAAAGAAAAACTAGAAGAGCAATTACAGAATCTGTGGCACTGTTCAAACCTTTATAATATACCAAATCAACAGCAGTTAGCGGCACTTCTTACAGCTAATAGCTGTGGAGATCAAGTATTCTTTTGTAATAGCGGGGCGGAAGCCAATGAGGCAGCGATTAAGTTAGCAAGAAGATATGCTAACAAAGTAAAGGGCAAAGAAGCACCTGAAATTGTCACCTTTCAACAATCCTTTCATGGAAGAACATTAGCAACCCTATCAGCTACAGGACAAGAAAAAATCCAGCAAGGATTTTTTCCATTAGTTTCCGGGTTTAGTTATCTGCCCTTTAATGATGAAGAAGCTCTTGAACTGCTCTATACTATTGAGCCTGCTGCAGTCCTCCTTGAACTCGTTCAAGGCGAAGGTGGCGTCATTCCGGCAAATCAAGACTGGGTAAAAAAGTTAGCGAAAATTTGTAATGAAAGAGACATTCTCCTGATGGTTGACGAAATCCAAACAGGGATTGGCAGGACAGGAACCCTCTTTGCATATGAACAGTTCGCGATTGAGCCCGATGTCATTAGCATTGCCAAAGGTCTTGGTTCAGGTTTTCCGATTGGTGCGATTATCGCAAAAGAAGAAGCAGCCAAAGGTTTTGACCCAGGCAGCCACGGCAGTACTTTTGGAGGAAACCCTTTAGCTACAGCAGCTGGAGTCGCAACTGTTACACATATAAATGACACGAACATATTACCACATGCTAATGAAATGGCATTGTACTTAGATAAAAAACTGCAAGTCCTGAAGGAAAAGTGTTCATTTATAACAGATATCCGCGGACTCGGACTCTTAAAAGGAATCGTTGTTGAAACGAATGCATTAGAAATTGTTCAAAAAGCTATCGCCAATAATCTTCTTATCTTAACGGCAGGTCCAAATGTTGTGAGGATTTTACCTCCGTTAACTGTAACAGCTGACGAAATCAATGAATTTATTAAAGCATTGGAAAATACTTTCCAAAGTATTGAGAAAGGCGAGTGAGTATTTTGCAGAATGGATACCTTACTTTGGAAACGGGCGAAGTCTTTGAAGGAGTCCTAATTGGAGCAGAAAAAGATTCTCTCGGGGAAGTAGTTTTTAATACTAGCATGACCGGGTATCAAGAGATTATCACTGATCCATCGTACGCTGGCCAAATCATTACGTTTTGCTATCCAATCATCGGAAATTATGGGATTAATGCAATCGATAATGAAAGTATCACACCAGCTTTATCAGGGGTCATCATCGGTGATTTATGTGAAACACCCAGCCATTATCAATCCATCAATAAATTTTCTGAAAAACTAAAGCAGGCAGGAATTCCTGGGATTGCGGGAATAGATACTCGACTTTTAGTAAAGACCATTCGAAGCCGCGGGACAGTAAAGGGCTATTTAAGTAAGACAAAACATAACGAACCTTTAGGAACGGAAATCGGATCATTTTGGGTAGAGAAAGTATCAACAAAAAAAATCCAATCTTTTAAAAACAATGGACCACATGTGGTACTAATGGATTTTGGATATAAAAAATCGATTCTCAACGCCCTGCTAGATGAGGATTGCGCCGTTACCATTGTTCCATACAATACACCTTTTGAAAAAATCAAAGCGTTGAATCCAGATGGTGTCCTGTTCAGTAACGGCCCTGGGGACCCGATGGAATTGAAAAAATGGTTCCCAGAAATAAAAAAGATCAGCCAAAACTATCCTTCGCTGGGCATTTGTCTGGGGCATCAATTAATCGCATTAGCATATGGAGCGAAAACAACGAAATTAGCGTATGGACATCGCGGCGGCAACCATCCGGTAAAGGAATTATTAACTGGAAAAGTCAAAATCACCGCACAGAACCATGGCTATGTTGTTGTAGATGAGAGCATCGACAATAACGTGTTTGATGTCACTTACCGAAATGTAAATGATCGTTCGATTGAAGGGTTAAAGCATAAAAACTTTTCAATTCAAACCGTACAATTCCATCCGGAAGCCCATCCAGGGCCAAGCGATACAGAATATATCTTAAAAAATTTCGTAAGTCAGATAGCATCAATGGGAGAGACAGTGTATGCCATTAAATAAAACCTTAAAAAAAGTACTAGTGATTGGATCAGGTCCCATTGTCATTGGGCAGGCAGCAGAATTTGACTATGCTGGCACACAGGCATGTATAGCCTTGAAAGAAGAAGGAATTGAAGTTGTTTTAATTAATAATAATCCGGCTACCATCATGACGGATGAAGCAGTTGCCGACAAGGTATATATTGAACCACTTAATGTTGAAACCATAGAAAAAATCATCCAGAAAGAAAAACCGGATGGGATTATTGGCACGCTTGGCGGCCAAACGGGTTTGAATTTAACGGTGGAACTTTTTGAACAAAATATTTTAGCGAAATACAACGTGGAATTATTAGGAACATCTGTCGAATCGATTAAAAATGGTGAGGATAGAGAAAAGTTCCGCAGTTTGATGCTTAAAATTGGAGAACCCATTCCTGAGTCTGCTATTATTCACAGCTTTGAGGAAGGGGTATCCTTCGTTAAAGAAATTGGATTTCCAGTCATTATTCGCCCTGCCTATACGCTTGGAGGGGATGGCGGCGGTTTTGCTTATAATGAAGAAGAATTTGAAACGGTGTTAAAAAAAGGCTTAGCGGCAAGTCCTATTCATCAAGTATTAGTAGAAAGAAGTATTAAGGGCTGGAAAGAAATTGAATATGAGGTTATGAGAGATGCAAATGATACGTGCATCATTGTTTGTAATATGGAAAATATGGACCCAGTTGGTGTTCATACAGGTGATTCAATTGTCGTCGCTCCATCGCAAACCTTAACAGATGTTCAGTATCAAATGCTTCGTGATTCTTCCATTAAAGTAATTAAAGAATTAAAGATTATCGGAGGCTGTAACATCCAGTTTGCACTTCATCCAACATCTAATCAGTATTACATTATCGAAGTAAATCCAAGGGTAAGCCGTTCTTCGGCGCTCGCTTCTAAAGCAACTGGCTATCCAATTGCTCGGATGGCAGCGAAATGTGCGATTGGGTATCATTTGGATGAGATTGTGAATCCAATAACAGGTAATACGTTTGCATCATTTGAGCCGGCGATTGATTATATTGTGGTGAAACTGCCTCGCTTTCCTTTTGACAAATTTCCTGAAGCAGATCGTACCTTAGGAACGCAAATGAAGGCTACTGGGGAAGTAATGGCGATTGATCGGACCTTCGAAGGGGCTTTAAACAAAGCGATTCGTTCCATGGAAATGAATGTTTATGGGCTCTGCCTCCAGGGAAATAAATTTGTAGAAGAAAAGACCTTGCTTGAACTTCTTAAACAGGCCAATGACCAACGGTTGTTCATCATTGCGGAATCATTTAGAAGAGGAATCGGCCTTGATAAAGTTCAACAATTAACCGAGATTGATCCATGGTTTTTGCACAAAATTAGTTCAATCGTTACATTAGAAATGGAATTAGCGTCCTATAAATGGAGAGATGTACCGGTTTCCTTGCTTAAAGATGCAAAAAGAAATAATATCGCTGATAAGTTTCTAGCGCAAATATATGAAATTCCTGAAAAAGAAGTAAGAGCTAAGTGGAAAGAACTCAATTGGAAACCAGGCTATAAGATGGTTGATACTTGTTCAGCAGAATTTGACGCGGTCACACCTTACTATTACTCTACCTGGCACGGGTTTGACGAGGTTGAGGTTAGCAGTAAGAAAAAGATTCTTGTCATTGGCTCAGGTCCGATTCGGATTGGCCAAGGAATTGAATTTGATTACTGCTCTGTCCACGCTGCAAAAGCGATTAAGAAAAAGGGCTACGAGGCTGTCGTTATTAATAATAATCCTGAGACCGTTAGTACCGATTATTCTGTTGCAGATCGTCTCTATTTTGAACCACTCGCTGTAGAAGATGTACTTCATGTCATAGAAAAAGAAAAGGTCGAAGGCGTATTGATCCAGTTTGGCGGACAAACGGCAATTAATATAGCACATGCATTAGAAGAAGAGGGTGTAAAAATCTTGGGCACGACCGTGGAGAATGTCGATCGACTAGAAGATCGAAAAGAATTCTATCAACTTCTAGAAGATTTAAATATTCCACATATTGAAGGGCAAACAGTGACACACCCCGAGGAACTGAAAAAAGCAGCAGCTGGGTTAGGCTATCCAGTTTTAGTGAGACCATCCTATGTTATTGGCGGTCAATCCATGTTTACGATTTTTTCAGAAACGGAATTGAATCAATATATTGCGCAGCTCGAGAAAAATTCACAAGCTACGATGTGGCCTTTATTAGTAGACAAATATTTACCTGGACTTGAATGCGAGATTGATGCCATTTGTGACGGGGAAAATATTGTCGTACCGGGAATTTTTGAACATATTGAAAAAGCAGGAGTTCATTCTGGCGACAGTATCTCGGTGTTCCCGCCGCTTTCACTGTCAGAAAAAGTTAAAGAATTATTAATTGATTACGCAGGGAAAATCGCTAACTCAGCACCAGTGATTGGAATCATGAACATTCAATTTGTCATCTATCAAGACCAGGTTAATGTACTTGAAGTCAATCCTCGTTCATCGCGAACTGTTCCTATCATGAGTAAGGTGACGGGCATACCGATGATTGAATGGGCGACTCGAGTGCAATTAGGAGAAACGCTCTCCGACCTATGTTCAACAAAGGGACTAATGGATGAACCTGATTATTTTTCAGTTAAATCACCAGTGTTTTCTTCAAGTAAACTTAAAGGTGTAGACCATGTACTCGGACCTGAGATGAAATCAACGGGTGAAGCACTTGGAATGGGAGTAACCTATCAAGAGGCACTTGAAAAATCGATTCCATCTCTGGGCGGGCAAACAGATGAAAATTATCTTTTTTGTTCCATCGCCGATCGAGAAAAGCAAGCATCCCTTCCTATCATGCAAGAACTTGGAAAACATTACAGGATTGTTGCAACAAAAGGGACGGCTGACTATTTTCAACGTAATGGAATTCATGTTGAAAAAGTAATTAAGGACGATGATGAGGTCATTACACTTTTCCGAAACCAAACCATGAAGGCGGTTATCAATATACCGAATCAAGGTCGTAATAAAATAAAATTTGGGTTCCAGATACGTGAACATGCCGTGCGATACAAGGTACCAGTATTTACACACTTAGATACCATTGAAGCAATAATCGACCTTGAAAAAGGGAAGCGATCCGATTTTGAGGTAAGATCTGTGAATGAATATTACAAGATTGAAGAGAGAGGTGCCGTTCATGGGTGAGGCTATTAATTTATTTGAAATCAGTAATAAAAACGTGATGAAACTGACAGGAAAGGATTTCATACAGCTTTCCGATTTCAGTCCGGATCAAATCCTCTATCTTCTAAACGAAGCGGTAGAGATGAAGAAACTCCAAAAGCAAGGCAAACCTCATCCATATTTAGCCGGAAAGGTTTTAGGGATGATTTTTGAAAAGTCCTCTACACGTACCAGGGTATCATTTGAAGTAGGAATGTTGCAGCTCGGCGGCCATGCGATATTCTTAAGTTCAAAAGATATCCAATTAGGAAGAGGAGAAAGTATATCAGATACTGCAAAAGTGTTGTCACGTTATGTGGATGGCTTAATGATTCGAACTTTTTCACATGACTCAGTGGAGGAATTAGCTGAACATGCAACTGTACCTGTCATAAATGGGTTAACCGACCTTCAACATCCCACACAAGTGTTAGCAGACCTGCTAACAATCCTTGAACATAAAGGAAAATTGGCTGGCTTAAAGCTATGCTATATCGGTGATGGGAATAACAATATGGCGCATTCATTAATGGAGGGCGCTATGAAAGTGGGAATGGATATTAGCATTGCTAGTCCACCCGGATATTTGCCAAATGGTAAGATAACCGAAAATGCCATCAAAGTTGGAAAACAAACTGGATGTTCACTGATGATTACAAATGATCCGCAAGAAGCGGTTAAAGGCGCAGATGTCATTGTAACAGATGTCTGGACCAGTATGGGGCAGGAAGAAGAAAGCGAAAAGAGATTGAAGGCATTCCAAGGTTTCCAAGTAAATGAAGAACTGTGCAAATTAGCGAAGGAGAATTATATCTTTTTGCATTGTTTGCCAGCCCATCGAGGCGAAGAAGTAACAGCAGAGGTCATTGATGGTCCACATTCAGTCGTCTTTGATGAAGCTGAGAACCGCCTGCATGCTCAAAAAGCAATTTTAAAACTTTTACTAGAATAATAGTTTCATTTTCTATGAGATTTGTTGTATAATAATTCTATCGGTTGGATAAAAATACACAGATAGTAAGAGGAGAATAATTATCATGACAAAAGAAAAAATCGTTTTAGCCTACTCAGGCGGTTTAGATACATCAGTATCAGTAAAATGGATTCAGGAAAAATATGGCTATGATGTAATTGCTTTGGGTCTAGATGTCGGCGAAGGAAAAGACTTAGAAGCAATTAAAAATAAAGCACTGAATGTTGGAGCTATTAAGGCCTATATGATCGATGCAAAAGAATTATTAGCGAAGGAATATATTCTACCTGCCTTAAAAGCTAATTGCTTATATGAAGGAAAATACCCATTATCTTCAGCTCTTTCTCGCCCGTTAATTTCAAAATTATTAGTAGAGGTAGCTGAAAAAGAGGGAGCTACTGCTGTAGCTCATGGCTGTACAGGTAAAGGAAATGACCAGGTCCGTTTTGAAGTTTCTATTCAAGCATTAAACCCAAGTTTAAAGGTCGTTGCCCCTGTTCGTGAATGGGGAATGACACGTGACGAAGAAATCAAATATGCTGAGGAAAACGGCATTCCAATCCCAGTTGATTTAGATAATCCATTTTCGATTGATGCAAACATCTGGGGCCGTGCTTGTGAGGCGGGAGTGCTCGAAGATCCATGGGCGGAGGCACCAGAAGCAGCCTTCGATTGGACGAATCCGATTGAGTTAACTCCTGATGCGGCTGAATATGTTGAAATCGAGTTTGAACAGGGTGTACCGGTTGCTCTTAACGGTGAAAAACTTCCGCTAGTTCAATTAATTGAAACTCTAAATGAGCTTGGCGGCAAACACGGTGTTGGCCGTATTGATCATATCGAAAATAGATTAGTAGGGATTAAATCTCGTGAAGTCTACGAAAATCCTGCTGCACTCATTTTAATCAATGCCCATAAAGAATTAGAGTTTTTAACCTTAACTCGCGAGGTTACTCAATTTAAGACACAGGTTGAACAGCAAATGGCTAAGATCATTTACGAAGGCCTTTGGTATTCTCCTATCAAACCAGCACTTGATGCATTTATTAATGAAACTCAAAAGAATGTTTCCGGAACAATTCGTGTTAAGCTTCATAAAGGGAACCATACTGTTGTTGGCAGAAAGTCTCCATACAGCCTTTACAATGAAGAACTAGCAACCTATTCTAAAGGCGATGCGTTTGATCATAATGCCGCTGTAGGATTTATCAAGATTTGGGGTTTGCCAACAAAAGTTTATTCAGAAGTAAATAAAAAGGAAACTATTTTGAAATAATTCGGATTGCCCTCGAGTCCTTTTCGAGGGCTCTCTTGTTAGGGTAAAGGAGGAGCACTATATGTCGAAGTTATGGGGCGGCCGTTTTACAAAAGAAACCAATAAGCTAGTTGAGGAATTTACAGCCTCAATTTCTTTTGATCAAAAGCTAGCTAAGGAGGATATCGCTGGAAGTCTCGCCCATGTGCAAATGCTAGGTGAGTGCGGCATCATTCCAATGGAGGATGCCCAAAAAATTAAGGATGGCCTTCTCTCCATAAAAAAGCTGGTTGAAAATAATCAGGTCGAATTTTTAGTAGAAGATGAAGATATTCATATGAATATTGAAAAGCTATTAATTGAAAAAATCGGTCCTGTGGGTGGTAAACTTCATACCGGGCGAAGCCGTAATGATCAAGTAGCCACCGACATGCATCTGTATTTAAGAACAAAAACGACGGAGCTTATTAAATTAATAGAAGATGTTCAACAGGCATTAATCGAGCAGGCGAAGGAGAATGTCCAAACCTTAATTCCTGGATATACACATTTGCAGAGGGCCCAACCTGTATCCTTTGCCCATCATTTAATGGCTTATTTTTGGATGTTTGAACGTGATAAGGAGAGATTGATTGATAGTTTGAAGCGCATCAATTGGCTCCCGCTTGGTTCAGGGGCATTGGCAGGTACTACTTTTCCAATTAACCGTGAACGTGTCGCTGAATTGTTGGGGTTTGAAACGGTTTATCCCAACAGTATGGATGCTGTCAGTGATCGCGACTTTATTCTTGAATTTTTATCAATAGGGTCCATTATCATGACCCATATTTCCAGATTATCGGAAGAACTTGTGATTTGGTCAAGCCAGGAGTTTCAATTCGTTGAGTTAGACGATTCGTTTTGCACAGGTTCAAGTATTATGCCGCAAAAGAAAAATCCAGATGTACCTGAGCTACTCCGTGGAAAAACAGGTCGGACATATGGTAATTTAATCGGCTTGTTAACCGTCCTTAAAGGCTTACCTCTCGCTTATAACAAGGATCTACAAGAAGACAAAGAAGGTATGTTTGATACCGTAGAAACGCTTGAAGGTTCGTTAATGTTATTAGCGCCAATGATTGAAACCATGACTGTTAATAAAGATGTCATGCGTAAGGCGATTAATAATGATTTTTCTAATGCCACAGATATTGCCGATTACTTGGTGCGAAAAGGTCTTCCCTTCCGTGATGCTCATGAAGTGATCGGAAAAATTGTTTTATATGCAATCCAGAATAACAAATTTTTGCTCGATTTGAGTTTCGAAGAATATAAAGGCTTTAGTCCTTTATTCGAGGAAGATATTTATGTGGTATTAGCTCCAGAACATGTGGTTAGTGTCCGAAACAGCTTCGGGGGAACGGCTCCTGAGCAAGTCGAGAAGCAAATCAAGCTAGCTGAGGGAAAACTAGAGCGATAAAGATGAAATTCTAGAAGCCTGCCATTTGGCAGGCTTTTACGTATAAGGGAGAAATATCCCTATTGCCTTTGTAATAAAAAGAAATTTCAAATAATATTGACAACTACAAAGGATTCAACTAGAATTCTTTTTATAACTTAGAAATTGAATGAAAAATTTAAATAAAACTCTTATCCAGAGCGGCGGAGGGACTAGGCCCGATGAAGCCCGGCAACCATCAAGGTAAATCTTGAAAAGGTGCTAATTCCTGCAGGTTATTTACCTGACAGATAAGAGGAGGAAACTAACCCTCTTCTTATGAAGAGGGTTTTTTATATTTTGTCATGTCTAATACTATTGAAGGGTGGATCTACATGTCTGTGATTAAAGTGGCAATTCTGGGTTTTGGAACAGTCGGAGAAGGAGTTTATAAAACGATTCAATCGCATGCGGAAGAGCTTAAGGGTGTGTTAGGGAGAAAGGTCGAGGTTGCAGCCGTACTAATTAGAAATAAGCAGAAAAAGAGAAAGATTGATGAGGATGTTTTGGTCACTTCAGATTTCAATGAAATTTTAAGCCTTCCACAACTTGATGTTATCGTCGAAGCAATCGTCAATAAAGAACCCACCTTTACATTTTTAAAACAAGCCATTCAAAGAGGATGCCACATAATTACAGCTAATAAAGAGATGTTTGCACACCACGGGAAAGAGCTGATCGCGTTAGCAGAGCATCATAATGTTTCGATAGGTTACGAAGCGACAGTTGCGGGTGGTGTACCTGTAATTCAAACCTTAAGGCAGTTATTAAATGTTAACCGTGTTCGTCACATCCAAGGAATTCTAAACGGGACATCAAATTTCATCTTAACGGAAATGCGTGAGAAAAAGCAGTCCTTTGCTGACGCCTTAAGTTTAGCACAAGCGAAGGGATTTGCTGAAGCAGATCCAACCAACGATGTGGAGGGATTTGATGCTTTTTATAAAACATTAATACTTAGCAGAATTGCTTTTGGAGAGGAACCAACATGGGAAGATGTCGAACGGGAAGGGATTACATCGATTACAAGTGAATTAATTGAAGCAACTGAAAAACTTGGATTAAGGTTTAAACATGTTGCGAGTATTAGTAGGCTAGATGGTCAAATTAACGCAGCGGTTAGACCAGCCCTTGTTGGAAAATCTCATCCTTTTTTTTCTATTGAAGGCGTAGAAAATGCAGTAAATGTTCAAACGGATATTGTGGGTAGTATTACTTTACAAGGACCAGGTGCTGGAATGTTTCCAACTGCAAGTGCAGCTATCGAAGATTTAGTCTATGTCTGTCAAAAAAAGCCAACAAATAAGAATTTCACAAAAACGCCAGACATTCATTTAGGAGATAAAAAAGAGAATCTAGATGAATTATGGTTAATTCAAGGTCTCACAACGGATTATAAAAACCCTCTGATAACATTGATTGCTCAATCAAGTGATGAGACAGCAATTATCCGGACAACTATGGAAGTAATTAAACAGTTAATTAGTGAACAGAACGTAAGGTGTTGCTTTGAAATTTTGGGGGAGTATGAAATAGAAAGCAATAATAAAGAAGTAACATTAGCTGCCATCTAGGTTAAAAGATGTAATAAGCAATTTTATCGTAAAAAAAGAGCAGGAGCTCTTTTTTTTTTGAATTTCTATTCTCTTAAATGGAGGGATTCAACAAATAGCTAAAAAAAGTAAACAAAGCAACTAATAACTGGGGATAAGTCTAGTCAAAATCAAATGATAATCATATTGTGTAAAAGCTCAACCAAATGGACTAGTTATTCATAAAGGCTATTTTCGCAT
>NZ_JBALOS010000037.1:25786-28266 GCF_036962765.1 Neobacillus drentensis | reverse complement strand
TGGAAAAAATTATATTATTGGACCTGCACAGGGAGTGTCCGATAATGATGCTGGGGTTAGTGTTTCAGTTGGACTAAATGGAATAACGGTCTATGAACATACTAAGGAGAACATCTATGCGGTGTTAGTCCATGAAGCCATCATTAATGATCTCATTCACATTGCTGTTGTCTATGATGAAAGAGAGCCACAGCTATTCATTAATGGGAAGTTTGTAAAAAAGGGTGATGAAAGCCTTAAAAAGTATGTCTACCCATCTGGGATGATTGGCTGGGAGCCAGGTCTTTTCTTTAATGGTGATATTAACGAAATTAGACTTTGGGATCACTGCCGGACAGAAGAAAATCTTTATGATTTATTGAATAAAAAGCTTACTGGAAACGAGAAAGGGCTATATGGTGTTTGGCCAACTCCGACTGTAAATAAACTAGAACCACAGAGGGAAGATCCAAAAATGAAAAAGTCCCAAAATAACAAGGACATAAGCTCTAAAGAGAAACCTAATAAAGAAATCCAAGTAAATAAGATCCAAGATATTGAAGTCAGTATTATTATTCCTTCCCTAAATAAATATCCACTAAATCTCCTGACTCTCTTCTCACTGGAATACCAAACCTTCAATCCTTCAAAAATGGAAGTTATCTTTATAGATGATGCTTCAACAGACCCAACGGAAGAAAAAATAAAGGGCTATAAGCCTCCGTATCATTTTAAATATATACGTAATAAAAAGAACCTAGGAAGAGCGAAGGTTCGAAATTTAGGCATTCGTTCAGCAAGAGGGAGCGTTCTTATTTTTCTTGATGCAGAAATGATAACAGAACCTGATTTTGTTGAAAAACATCATAAGTTCCACCAATCAAAAAATAAGCATATTTTGTCAGGGGCAATGCATTCAAAAGTCATATATTCATGTATCTTTCCTGAATTTACTCCAGAGAAAATAAACACAATCGCAACTTTAACAAAAAATAATAAGTTGCTTTATTCTAGGTTCCAAAACTTTAAATATCCATCTATACAACCATACCCGTTGTTGGAAAAAAGCGATATTGCAAGAAAAGCATTCAAGGATATAGGGGTTGTAACATACCCATGGTTCCAATCGATAACCGACAATTTTGCTGCTGACTTAGAAGGATTTTCTTTTCCATGGATGGCATTTCTTACAGGGAATGTTTCCATTCAAAAAGAGTTTATTACTCAGGCAGGGTTGTTCGATGAAGACTTTGTCCAATACGGTTACGAAGATTGGGAAATAGGGTATCGTTTATTTAAAATGGGTGCCAAATATATTGCTAGAAATGATTTGATAACGTACCATCAAGAACACCCTATTGGCGAAAGCAAATGGAAAGAGGCAATTAACAACCTTGGACTGTTTATTTTAAAGCATCATGACATCGAAGTTCTTATTCTTGGATTAGAGATTTCAGGTCTTGTAGATTTATTAACGATGAGTAAGGTATTAAGCGAATATAAATTACTCATTCAATCGTTTCCAGAGCAATTTCAAAAATTCCAAGAAAAATTCATACACATTCTTGAAACAATTATCCTCTTACTTCAAATCGACATCCGTCACATAAATATCTTAGGGGCTGCAGGCTTTGGCTCTTACGACATAAAAGAGCTTCAAGAAGAAATTAATTCTATCAAAACTCTTAAAAAGTTTGCTAATTTAACCTCCCTTTTAGAAAAGGTCATGAACTCATAAAATAATTCTCCAAGCTAAAGGAGTGAGAGTGTGGTTTCCATTATTACTTGTACAATAAGAGAAGAGAATATCAATAATGTTTTTAAAAATTATAAACAGCAATCCTGGAAGAATAAAGAGCTGATTATTATCCTAAATAAGGATTCTATGAATATGGATAGATGGATTACTAAGGCTAGGAAATATCGTAATGTCCAGATTTATCAACTACACGAAAAAGCAACATTAGGTGACTGCTTAAATTTTGGGATTATGAAATCAAATTATGATATTATTGCAAAATTTGATGACGATGACTATTATGGGCCTGACTACATTAAAAGTTCGATGGATGCATTTAAAAATAAAGATATTTCTATTATCGGAAAAAACTCTTTATATATCTATTTTAAAAATAAAAAAGCGCTGATCCATGTTCCAGGTAATGAGAATTCAGTCACAGACACTGTTGCTGGAGCGACATTAATGTTTAGAAAAGATGTCTGTCAACAAGTTCAATTTGAAAAAATAAATCGAGCTGAGGATTACTTTTTCATTGAACAATGTAAGGAGAAGGGGTTTAAGGTATATTCAACTGACCGTTTTCATTTCGCAGTTATCAGAAATGATGCCGATAAACATACGTGGAAGATTTCCGATAAGGATTTAATGGAATGGGGAGAAATAATCGCCTTTACAGATAATTTCAAAACATTAGTGTCAAAAAATGTCGAGATTTGAGATATTGTAGGGTCAATTTTAAAAAAAGGCTGTGTTAAAGGTT
>NZ_JBALOS010000037.1:25074-25754 GCF_036962765.1 Neobacillus drentensis | reverse complement strand
TACCTGTATAACACAGCCTAAAAAAAGAAGCAGGATGTCCTGCTTCTTTTTTTTGATTCATCTTCGTAAAGATTTATTTATTTCTTTTTGATTGTACACGCTGATTCGCTGCGTTAGCACGTGCCTGTGCCTCAAGGTCTGAATGGTCTGCAAATTCTGCAGAATATTCTACGTCATTTCCATCCGTTTTTAGGTTCTTAGGTGTTTGTGGAAGTGAACTTTTATTGCTATTACCAGTTCCGTTATGCATACGGCCCATTACTAAAAAACCCCTTTCATTGTCAATAACAAGGAGCCTAATTGCTCCCTTTACTATCATTTACAATTTGAAAGGGAACCATGAATGGAAAATCCTTCAGCAGCACGCTCTAGCTTGCAGCAATGGGAAGCTTATAGTCTGGTTTTCTTGTCGTGATATCCGCCTGCACGGTCCGCCATTTTAAATTCTCTTTGATAAGAAACCTCCTGCATACTCGTTAATGAGTATTTGCCTCGATCCTTATCCTTTTTCTTTTTTTCCGCCATTTTGCTCATTCCTTTCAACATTTTTTAGTTAATCGTCATCAAGCTATGTGGTAAAAAATAGAAGCACTATATGTACTTATTTCCATTTTTACCTTTTAAGAAAGGAATGATACTGTTTTTACGAAAATATATTTTTTAATGCCAAATTTAGATCG
>NZ_JBALOS010000037.1:21522-25055 GCF_036962765.1 Neobacillus drentensis | reverse complement strand
CATACTGAAATTGATAGCCATTTTCTAAAAGCTTTTTAGGTAATACCTTTTGACCATCAACAACCAAGGTACACATTTCACCCAAAAGGAGTCGAAGGGCAAAACGTGGAACAGGCAGCCAATGGCGACGGTGCAATACGATTGAAAGTGTTTCTCCAAATTCAGACATTGTTACCGGGTTTGGAGCGGTAAAATTAATCGGGCCATTGATTTGATCTTTTTCGATAATAAAGGATATCCCTTTTACGACATCCTCAATGTGAATCCATGACATCCATTGTCGACCATCCCCAATTGGGCCGCCAATAAATGATTTATAAGGAAAGGCTATTTTAGGCAGGGCCCCTTCGTGTGTATCCAGGATGATTCCAAACCTGCAAAAAACGGTGCGTATTCCTAAATGGGAGGCTTTACTCGCCTCGTCTTCCCATTGCTGCACTGTTTTGGATAAAAAATCATCCCCGAATCCAAGGTCGTCTTTTTCTGTAAAGACTTTATCCAAGGATGTTCCATAAATGCCAATGGCACTCGCATTAATCAGTACTTTTGGTTTGGTTTTTAATTTTGAGATGATGCTTAGTAGTGCGTTAACCGATTCTAACCGACTAGTAACGATTTTTTCTTTTCTTTGTTCAGTCCAACGACCGCCATTAATTGATTCGCCAGCAAGGTTAATAAAAATATCGGTACCCTCAAGTTCATTCCAAGTGCTTGTATGTTCAGTTAACCATTGGACATATTGAATCCGATCTGTCGTCTTTTTGTCTTTTAATCCTCTGGTTAATATGATTACCTCATGATTGTTTTTCACCAATTGATCCATTAGAGCTTTTCCCACAAAGCCGGTTCCACCTGCAATGGTAATTTTCAATTTATCCGCCCCCTTATTACGCTTTATCTTACAATATTCTATACGGAATATGGTAAAGTATTGTTGAGGTGAATAACATGGCTATAATTACAAAGATCACCACTCAGCAGAAAAATCAAGATCGCTTTAATATTTTTATGGATTACGGCAAGGGGAAAGGTGAGGAATTTGCCTTCAGTGTCGACAGTGATGTTCTAATCAAATTTAATTTGAAAAAGGGAATGGAACTTGACGATTTTTCCTTTATGGAAATTCAGTATCAAGACGACATTCGTAAAGCTTACAACAAAGCCATCCATTATTTATCTAGAAGGATGAGGTCGGAAAAAGAAATAAAGGAATACCTTACTTCAAAGGAAATAGATGAACCTGTCATCAATGAAATTATCCATAAACTATCCGCTCAGAAATACATAAATGACGAGGAATATGCTTTGGCTTATGCCCGGACACAAGCCAATACCACTGATAAAGGTCCAACTATAATTAAAATGGAACTTAAGGAAAAAGGAATTAATGAAGGCACGATCATGCTTGCATTAGAAGAATATCCCTTAGAACAGCAGATTGAAAAAGCCACCAAAATAAGTGAAAAGTTTTACGAAAAGAACGCAAAGGAATCACTAAAAATTCAAAAACAGAAGCTCGAGAATTTGCTGCTTAGAAAGGGTTACCCTTATGATGTCATTCATATTGCTGTAAATGAAACTTCAGTAAATAATGAGTCTGATGAGGATATGGAGGCAATCCGATTTCAAGGAGAAAAGGCTGCCCGAAAATATAGTAAATCCAGTGGCTTTGAATTTCAACAAAAGATGAAGCAGGCCTTATATCGAAAAGGCTTCCCAATGGAACTGATTGAATCATACCTAGCAGAATTTGAAAAATCATGACCAAGATGTCATGATTTTTTACTTTCAATAATAATAGAGTCTTGATCGATCTGTTCCATAATCATTTCAGCAACTTCTCTTGGCGTCCGGAAACGTGAAGGGTCTTGGACGTGGTCGCTATGATCCCAAAATGGGGTGTCCATTCCTCCCATATAAACAGCAGTTATTTTAATGCCGTGATCCTCATATTCCTTTTGCAGGCTTTCGGTAAAACCTCTTACCGCGAATTTACTGGCAACATAGACAGCTTCATTCACTTTTCCGCGTAAACCTGCTGTCGAAATTATATTTATAATTCTCCCATCAGGATTTTTAAGTACATGTGGTAATACTGCTTTTGTCATCACTAGAGTGCCAAGTACATTTGTATTAATCATTTCCGCCATGTGTTGTTCATCTATGTCAACAAAGGGACCGAAATGCCCAACACCTGCATTATTGACTAACCCGCAGATAGAATAGGTGTGGCTGATTTCTTCTATTTTTTTCGATACATCATCCGCGTTTTGAATATCAAAGGGAAGGATATCTGCTTTTCCCCCATGAGCGATAATTTCATCTCTAGCTGTTGTTAACTTTGTAATCGTCCTCCCAGTAAGCAAAAGGTGAAAACCTTGCTGGGAAAAAAGGTGTGCTAATTCTTTTCCTAAACCCGAACCAGCCCCAGTAATGATAATTGTTTTCATATATAATCTCCTTCATTCATTTCATTCTTTATTAATTATATAAAAATTACTATACTAAAATAAAGGGATAAGGGGAGTGGATGATCAATGCAACAGGAGAAACGCTATAGTGTAATGACCGAGCATGAATTACGAAAGGAAATTGGCATTCTTCAAGAACAGGCTAGAAAAGCAGAACAAATGGGGATGGTGAATGAGTTTGCCGTGCTTGAAAGAAAGGTTCAATTGGCAAAAGCATACCTAATTGACCCGGATGCCTTCAAAACTGGTGAACTGTATGAAATAGAAGGGAACCCAGGACAATATTTTAAGATTGACTATCTAAATGGTGTGTTTGCCTGGGGTTATCGACTTAACGGGGATGGTCATGAAGAGGCCTTGCCCATCTCTCTTTTAAAAAAGCTAAAATAATGGGACAAACCAGAGAGTGCCCCTCTGGTTTGTCTTATTTTTAAAGAAAAGGCTATTTATAAACTTGGGGCGACTCATCGTCGCGCTCCCCAGATGCGCGCATTCGCTCTTGTGGATGGGTATTAATTGTGCCATCAGCTCTTTTTGAAGCATATTCTGCCTTAGCCCGAGGCTCTCCTTCAAACTTATTGTTATTCTGATTTGGGAAATTGGTTGCTTTATTTCTCATGATATACCTCCAAAAGGGAATGAGAGCACGTGGAAAGCAATGCATTCTCATTGCTTACCACGTAACGTTAGTATCTGCGTTATTAATTTAGGTTATGTTAAAAAGAAATTGGCAATGAGGTGTTAACATGAACAGTTATCATGAAGAATTAGCAAGACTGCTGCTAAGTAAAAATGACAAACTAAGCGATAACCAAGCTCGAACATGGGTGGAGCTGCTATGGGAAGATTTTGAAACCACCTATGCAAAAGCAGGCTGGGAATATAAGGGCAGTGAAATGACTGAGAGAATAGTCAAACAATGGATTGAAAACCATGGAGAAAAACTACACGAATTTGCCGCAACCAATCCAAAATACAAAGACTTCTTAAAGCAAGATAAAAATAGTTTAAACTAAGGTTATTAAATTATTGTTGATTTTGATACCCTGTTGATTGGAGCGG
>NZ_JBALOS010000037.1:14494-21493 GCF_036962765.1 Neobacillus drentensis | reverse complement strand
AGCGGAAATCAACAGGCAATTTAAACAGAGACTAAACTAAAAAAGCGAGTGACTTTTTGTCACCGCTTTTTTAACTGGGGATAATACTTAATTTTTTTCGCAATTTCTTCTCACTGAATACCCATCCAGTATAGGAACTAATCTGTTTCAGGTCACAATCTAATTGTACAACGGCAACAAACGGGTAGTGGCCATTGCTTCGATAGCGTAAATCAATAAAGCGAACTTCGTAGAAATCAGAGTATTCATCCACTTCCCAGCGATAGACTGGCGAAAATGATAAAAATGCGGAAAGATTTTTATCCTGCTTAGCTGCCTCGATTACTGGAGTCTTAGGGACAGGAACACGATTGAAATAATCTAAGATCTCAACTTCGTTATTTACTGCCTTTCCGACAAAAAATTGCTTCTTGTTCATGGCAGCAATTCTCCATTGATGAAACCTCATCGTTGGTGCAATAATTATTTCTGTTGCATCAGGTATTTTCGTTCTCACCTCAGCCATTACATGATGCTTTGCCCTAAAGCGTAAAATATAGTAGCCAACAATTACAGCATACATGATCAAGAAAGTATATCCTGGTTCGGCCCCTAAAACCCAAATAACAATTCCGAGAATATGGATACCAAAGATAATCGGGTCAAAGGTATTAATTACACCCAAGGCCACCCATTTTGTAGAGAATGGTCTTAAAGCCTGGGTTCCATATGCATTAAAGATATCAACAAAAACATGTATAAAAACCGCCGCAAATGTCCAGGCCCATAAGTGAAACAGATTGGCTCCTTGGAAAAACGGATAGATAACAGCTATTAATACAAGCGGCCACAATATGACGGCTGGAATGGAATGGGTAACCCCTCGATGATTGCGTATATAGATTGCATTATTCTTTAGCTTTAAAACCGTGTCAATATCAGGTATTTGCGACCCGGCAATCGTTGCAATTAAGACACTGGTGGTGGTAGCATGGCTGCTGGCAACAACAGGATCAAGTGTTGCTAATCCACCTAGAGCAATACCCATGACAACATGTGTTCCTGTATCCAAAAGGAAATCCTCCTTCAAATAAAGTTCTTGTCAAACAGGATCAATTGACTTATCGTAGTACGATACATTACTTATTATAATGCCTTTTTTCAGACAGTTTAACTACACCTGGAGGAACAAAAGTTATGATTATTGAACTAAAGAATATAGAAAAAATCAACCTATCTGCTTTTCAAACCGATTTAATTACCTGGTTTAAACAGGAACAACGAGATTTGCCATGGCGGAAGGACCAAGACCCATATAAGGTATGGGTGTCAGAAATCATGCTCCAGCAAACAAGGGTGGATACGGTCATTCCATATTTTAACCGTTTTATTGAATGGTTTCCCACTATTGAAGATTTAGCTGTGGCCGAGGAAGAAAAAGTATTGAAGGCCTGGGAAGGGCTCGGATATTATTCCAGGGTACGAAATTTACAATCAGCAGTTAAGGAAGTTTATGAGAAATATAATGGAAAAGTTCCAAATAATCCAAATGAGATTTCTGGATTAAAAGGGGTCGGGCCTTATACTGCAGGAGCGATATTAAGTATTGCTTACGGGATTCCTGAACCAGCTGTCGATGGAAATGTGATGAGGGTGTTATCAAGAGTGCTTTCGATTTGGGATGATATTGCGAAACCTTCCACTCGAAAAATATTTGAAAAAGCAGTTCGAGAGTTAATTTCGCATGAAGACCCATCCTCATTTAACCAAGCATTAATGGAATTGGGAGCGTTAATCTGTACACCTACCTCTCCTTCGTGCTTATTGTGTCCTGTTCGGGACCATTGTCAAGCGTTCGAGGAAGGGGTACAACAGGAACTTCCGATAAAAACCAAAAAAACCAAAACACGAGATGTTCAACTTGCGGCTGCTATCCTTTTTGATAAAGAAGGAAAGGTATTAATTCACAAGCGGCCAGCAACTGGTTTACTTGCAAACTTATGGGAATTACCCAATGTTGAACTTCACCATCCCTTGCAAAATGATCGGGAACAGGTTGTTGAACTATTTGAGCATTCCCATAAAATAAAAGTAAAGTTTGAAAAAATTATTGGTCAGCTTCAGCATGTTTTTTCACATTTGGTATGGAATATCAATGTATATACTGGTACCTTCCTATCTGATTTTCAGGAAAGTGATGAGTGGAAGTTTGTTTCACTTGAAGAAATGAAACAATTTGCTTTTCCTGTCTCTTCCCAAAAAATGCTTAAGCTTTATCTAGACCACAAAAGGGAATAAACGCCGCAGATCTGCGGCGTTTTTTTCAATCGTATACTGTTTTTGTTCCATGTGTATAATCTGCCTCTTGCCTTTTGAGACCGCCGCGAGTTTCAATTTCCTCAATAATTTCGCGATGGATCGTTTGTCCCTCACTATTTAAATAGGGGGCAATTTGCTGGAAAGAGTGGTGGAAGAAAGCTAGTTCACTGCTTTTCCAATCCGTTTTTGGTGTCATCGAAAGCTCTGTCATATCACGTCCAACATACATTTATGCTACTTCCTTTCCAATTGTTATTTACTCTTATTGTTTAATATTAATTGTCTTCTATTCCTGGAAAAGCTAAAATGAATTGAAAAGCGAAGTCCACAAGCGGTTGGGCGATGAAGCTTGCCACTAATAAAATTTATCAGAAATATTACTAATACTTTTAACAAAGAAGGGAATAGTTTGATGACTCAAAAAGTAGCACTCATTACTGGAAGCAGCAGGGGAATCGGTAAGGCCACTGCACTACGATTAGCAGAAGCAGGATATGATATTGTCATTAATTATGCAAGAAGTAAAAAGTCAGCCCTGGAGACAGCTGAGCAAATCGAGGCCTTAGGCAGAAAGGTGCTCGTTGTTAAAGCAAATGTTGGGGATGTAGCCAAAATAAAAGATATGTTTACACAAATAGAGGCTGAATTCGGCCGACTGGATGTGTTTGTAAATAATGCTGCCTCAGGTGTACAAAGGCCAGTGATGGAGCTTGAGGAAAATCATTGGGATTGGACCTTAAATATTAATAGCAAAGCCTTGCTGTTTTGTGCACAGGAAGCAGCAAAATTAATGGAACGAAATGGTGGAGGAAAAATTGTCAGCATTAGTTCCCTTGGTTCGATCCGCTATTTAGAAAACTACACGGTCGTAGGCGTCTCTAAGGCAGCATTAGAAGCTCTCACAAGATATTTGGCGGTTGAGTTAGCCCCTAAAAATATTGTAGTCAATGCGGTCTCAGGTGGTGCAGTCGATACGGAAGCACTAAAGCATTTTCCAAATCGTGAAGAACTACTTCAGGAGGCTAAGGAAAAAACTCCTGCTGGCAGAATGGTTGAGATCGATGACATGGTGAATTGTGTCATGTTCCTTTTATCCGAAGAATCAAGCATGATAAGAGGGCAAACCATTATTATTGATGGTGGAATTTCATTACTTGTTTAATTATTTTTAAATAATATTTTTTGCGGATAATCTTCACGAAGCATGGTTACATTAATATTCGTGGAGGTGATAACTATGGCAAACTTCAATCAACAGCCAAACAAAACTTCAGCTGGAACTAACATCCAGGAAGTTAGACAAAAAAATGCTCAATCTCAATCTGCTTCTGGTTCAGCAGGTCAATTTGGGACTGAATTTGCGAGCATGACAAATGCTGCTGAAGTTAAAAAACAAAATGCTCAATCTGCTTCAGCTCAAAGTTCTCAAGGTTCATTCGGGACTGAATTTGCGAGCGAAACAAGCGCTGCAGAAGTAAGACAACAAAACCAACAATCTCAAGCACGTAAAAACCAAGGCAGCGGCCAATTTGGTCAAAGCTAATAAAGGTATGCAGAAGGCACTCTATTTTCGGATAGAGTGTCTTCTTTTTTTGTTGTCTTAGCTCCAGCTCCTAGGGGCTCGGGGGCATAAGCTTTTCTAGTTTTCGACAAAAGTTCTGTTGAGTCTACATTTGTTTTCAAAGGAGAATACGGCTTATTCGAGAATACATAGTAGGAACGAATAAAAAGGCGGTGAGGGAAATGGATCATTTTAACAGATTAGTTTCCGAACAATTAGTGACGATGGAAAAATTATTATACCTTCAAGGAGAACTTGAGCGTTGTCAACAAATCGAAGTAGAGCTGCTGGCCTTACAGAAAGAAACGGATCTTGCCAGTATTCAAACCGAGATCCGAATCATGAAACAAGAGTTGAAAGAGATCCAGTCCATTTTTGAAAAGCAGACAGAAGAGGTCATCAATTCCTATCGTGAAATGGACTTAACACCTTCCATTTAGGTTAAAAAACGAAGAATCTCTAAAAAAATTCGCAAATTTTTACAAAGAGCCATCGAAATATGGCTCTTTTGTTTTAAAATCTGTTCTCAACCGTTATAATAATAGTAAATAGGAATTGTACTTTGTTACCTTTTGTCATTATTTATTTATCTATCGGTTTAGAATAGGGTTACAAAGCGTTCAGGAATGAAGGTAGGGGAGAAACATGGGCGTACCCATCGAAGGTGAACCAATGCAAATACATAGCTATAAGCACAATGGGCACATCCATCGCGTCTGGGAAGAAACAACTGTTTTAAAAGGGACACAGAATTTGGTAATCGGAGGCAATGACCGAACACTAGTGACAGAGTCAGATGGCAGAACATGGATAACAAGAGAACCAGCTATTTGTTATTTCCATTCACAATACTGGTTTAATGTAATTGGAATGATTCGTGAGGATGGTATCTATTATTACTGTAATATCAGTTCCCCATTTATTTTTGATGGCGAGGCACTAAAGTACATCGATTATGATTTAGATATTAAGGTGTTTCCAGATATGACATTTAATTTACTAGACGAAGATGAGTATGAACGTCATCGCCGTGAAATGAATTATCCAAATCCAATTGATCAAATCCTAAAAAGGAATGTCGACAAGCTGATTCAATGGATTAGACAACGGAATGGCCCATTTGCACCAGATTTTATTGATATTTGGTATGAGCGTTATTTAACATACAGACGTTAGATGGCAAAGAGGAGTTACGGGCCTGTTGATGTAATCAACAGGTTTTTATTTGCTTTTTTTAAATGGGACAAGGTGTGTAAACTTTATTATTGTAATAAAATGTTTTTGTTTCATGACTTCTTATTATGACCCGAAAGGAGGACTAACTTGAGCAGCATTTTCAGGTATCTGCAATTTGTAAAACCGTATCGACTCCAGGTGATAGGGACAATCATTATCGGGGTCATTAAGTTTGCTATCCCGCTTAGTATTCCGCTATTGATTAAATATGTTGTAGATGACATTGTTGGCAGTCATACCCTATCCCATGATGAGAAGATTCATAAACTATTGTTCATTATGGTTATAATGCTGGTTGTATTTGTCATCCTGCGGCCGCCAATTGAATATTATCGGCAATATTTTGCCCAGTGGACCTCTAGTAAAATTCTTTATGATATTCGAGATACGATGTATACTCACATTCAAAAGTTGAGCTTTAAATATTTTTCAAATAATCGTGCAGGGGAAATTATTTCACGAGTGATTAATGATGTTGAACAAACGAAAACGTTTGTCCTTTCCGGATTAATGAATCTCTGGCTGGATATTGCTACCATCATTATTGCAATTATTCTTATGTTTTTAATGAGTATTAAACTAACAATTGTCTCGATCCTGTTGTTTCCACTGTATGCCTTTTCAATTAGATATTTCTTTGGCAATTTACGCAAGCTGACACGGAATAGGTCACAAGCACTAGCAGAGGTTCAAAGCTATTTACATGAGCGTGTTCAAGGCATGCCAGTTATTAAAAGCTTTGCGATAGAGGATTTTGAACAAGGTCAATTTGATAGGCAGAATAGAAATTTTTTAGAAAAAGCCTTACAGCATACGAGCTGGAACGCCAAGGCTTTTTCCGCGGTAAATACCATTACGGATATTGCTCCATTAATTGTTATAGGCTATTCTGCTTATCTTGTTATTCAGGATCAACTATCTCTCGGGACGATGGTAGCGTTTTTTGCCTATATTGATAAGCTCTATAATCCATTGCGAAGATTGGTTAATTCTTCTACAACGATCACTCAATCTTTTGCATCCATGGATCGGGTGTTTGAATTTTTAGATGAGAAATATGATATCGTTGATGCTCCAGATGCAAAAGTTTGTAATCAAATACACGGGGACATTTCATTTGAAGATGTTTCTTTTAGATATGAAACAAACGAAGAGTTGGTCTTAAAAAGTATAACCTTAGATGTAAAAAAAGGAGAAACGATTGCCCTAGTAGGGATGAGCGGAGGAGGGAAGTCCACGCTTGTTAGTTTGATTCCCCGTTTTTACGATGTGACAAATGGAAGAATTACATTAGATGGGGTAGATATCAGACAATTTAAGGTTCAATCTTTACGAGACAAAATTGGTGTCGTTTTTCAGGATAATATCTTATTTAGCGAATCGGTAATGGATAATATTTTATTAGGGAAACCAGGTGCATCTCCTGAAGAGGTATATGCTGCCGCAAAAGCGGCCAATGCTGATGAGTTTATTTTAAACCTATCGGAAGGATTCGAAACCAAAGTTGGCGAACGAGGAGTTAAACTGTCAGGGGGACAGAAACAACGTGTTGCCATTGCCCGTGTCTTTTTAAAAAATCCGCCGATATTAATTCTTGATGAGGCAACTTCCGCGTTAGATTTAGAGAGTGAGCATGCTATCCAAGAATCACTTGAAGAGCTAGCTAAAGACAGAACCACCTTTATCGTTGCTCACCGATTGTCAACCATTACTCATGCGAATCGTATTGTCTTGATTGAACATGGTCAAATCGTAGAAGTGGGAACACATGAAGAGTTAATGGCGAAACAAGGGAATTATTATAAACTATTCCAAGTCCAGCAATTAGAAAAAAAAGAAACCGAAGCAGAATAACTTGCTTCGGTTTCTTTATATAGGCTCTGTAAAACTTGCCTGTTGATTTC
>NZ_JBALOS010000037.1:6827-14387 GCF_036962765.1 Neobacillus drentensis | reverse complement strand
AAGCTTTAACATAGCCTTATTATAGTATGTCTTCCTCAATCGATACTTCATTATGATGGTACGAATGAAAGCTTGTTATCAAGGTATCTAAGTGTTCTACCTGTTCACCATAATCAATAATCGACGCTATGATTTGCATTGTATGATATTGATGTGGATGGTCAGGCTCATTATTTTCTTTCTGGTGGAGTAAAAATAAATCAAATAATTGCTTTTTATTTAAGCAAACGTTATTTTCAGAATCAGTAAGAGGGTTTGGAATTTTACCAATGAACCTGAGCATAAGTTGTTCATGATGGTAAATGAGACAATCCAATTGTTCTTGAATGGCTTGCTGAAATGTTTGTGGAAGATGTAATAGTTCATTCTCAAACCGATGAAGTCGTTTTAACGTATCAAGTGCTTTTTTGGCCGCTGAATGCATTTGCCTATAAATAACTAGTTTACGTGATTTTTCTAAACTATTTTTCTTAAAATAGCTGCGTTCTTCTTTATACATCGTGTAAAACAGACCCATTTGGATGATATTTTCTTTTAATTTAACAATATCTGTTTTGAGAAGATTATGATCAAAGTCATGACGCGTGCTTAAGCGAATCCATCTAATGATTTCTTCAGTCGTACTTGTCATTTTGAAGTATAGTTTGTTTTCATATCTTGGCGGCATAAACACAAGGTTGACTAAAAAAGCGGAAAATACTCCAATCATGATGGTAGAAAAGCGGATTCCTGCAAAAGGAATGAAATTCCCGCCAGTAGTTTCCATAATCGAAATGAGTGTGACAAGCGATAATCCAATTGTATTTTCGAGTTTAAGCTTTAAATTTATGGCGATGACAATGATGGCTGCTAATCCAATAACAATAATATGATTTCCTAAGAGAAGAACAAAAACAACTGCAAGCAAAGCACCAATGAGATTTCCTTGAATTTGTTCAATGATTGTTAAATAGGAACGATAAATGGTTGGTTGAATCGCAAATATGGCAGCAATGCCAGCGAATACCGGAGAGGGCGAGTGTAATATCTGACCCAAGTAAAGTGAGAGTACAATAGCAATTCCCGTTTTTAAAATGCGGGCACCTAACTTCATTCTGAATGGATTCCTTTCAATAATATATAATTTGTTCTCTAAAGATTTTAAGTTATTCAGCCTCTATACGCAGAGGTTTTTCTATTAAGCAAATTTTTACTATACATGGATTAACTCAGAGAATCAAGAGTATAATATGAATTTATTTGCTATTTGTTAAGAAATATTTGGAATGAAAAAAACGTCCGCTAATGCAGCGGACGTTAAATGTATTTTTATAAATCACTCAGTCGATACAGATGGATCAGCTTGCTCTTTGACAGGAATAACTTGCACAAAGTGATTTTCAACATTAGTTAGAAGTTCACGAAGTTGTTGTGCTTCTTCCGCCTGACCATTCTGTTCAAGCAAGTCAGTATATTTGGTTAATAGCTCGTTGATATCCTGTTTGCCTTTTTCAGTTAAGTCAGCAACTGAAACCTTTGCACCTTTAGCAATTCTTCTCTGAATCGCTTCTTTGGTTAATCTCATTTCAGGCTGCTGACGAATATAGACAACCCCGCCTGTCATACCGGCACAGATCCATGGACCTGGGTCTCCAAGCACAAGGCCGCGGCCATTTGTCATATATTCAAAGGCAAACCCTTTGATATTCGCATTTGAGCCGATGTTACCAGCTTCATTTTCCGGTAGTGGTTTTTTAACAGTGCCGCCAATGATTAAATCAGCCCCAGAAAGACGTATTCCTGCTCTTGCATCTGCATTTCCTTGGGCGATTAGAAGTCCTTTTTGAGCTCCATAACCAAATCCTTTTCCTACAGAACCATTATAATATTGACCATTTTTTCCTTTAGATTTTAAAATCTGAATATTTCCACCAAAGGATGTTTTTCCGACACCGTCTTGACCGCCGCCATTAACGGTAATCTCGATCCCTTCACTATTGTAGGCACCTAAGCCATTTCCAGGAATTGAACCCTCTTTATATTTTAACTGGACGGATGGTAACTGCTTGTAAGAACCATCTAGTCTGCCGCGGACGCGGTGACAGGATACCCGGCTTCCCAGAACACGCTGTTCAGATGTTACACTAGTGAATTCGCGTGAAGAGTGTAATTGATCTACACTGCCATCAAGGTACTCTGCCCCCACAGCCACTTGCATTTGAACTTCTTCAATTGATTTTGATGCTTCATTTTTTGCAAACTGGCTAATTTCTAATGGTTTTAGCAAATAAGAGAGGCTTAGTTGACCTTGGCCTTTCATTTGCTCTAATAAGTCAGAACGACCGACTACATCTTGCAAATTACGTACTCCAATTGAAGCAGATAGGTCCTTTAACTCTGTTGCAAATGCAGTGAAGAGATTCATGATTCCTTGAACAGCTAAATCTAATTGGCGAGGAACAAAACGTCTTAGACCGTGTTCTTTAGCCTGTGCTTCTGATTCAATTTGTGTGGCAATACCAACGTGGCAAGTATCTAAATGGCAGCCACGGCAGGTAGTACATCCAATCGCCAGCATTGATAAAGTCCCAAAGCCAACACGATTAGCACCAAGAAGCATAATTTTCATAACGTCCATTGCACTTTTCATTCCACCGTCGGCCCAGAGTTCTACTTTGTGGCGGAGACCGCTCTCGAGCAGAGCATTATGGGCGGCTTTTACGCCAATTTCAACCGGTAATCCAACATGCTGAAGCGCGTGAATTCTAGCAGCACCTGTACCGCCATCGAATCCGCTTAAAGTGATAATATCTGCTCCAGCTTTAGCGATACCAACTGCTATTGTTCCAATATTCGGTACAACAGGTACTTTAACAGCTATCTTTGCTTGATCATTTGCTGTTTTTAATTCCAAAATCATCTGAGCTAAATCCTCAATTGAATAGATATCGTGATTGTTAGATGGTGATATCAAATCAGAACCAAGGGTTGCATTACGTGCTTCCGCAACCTTTGCAGTAACCTTTGAACCAGGTAGATGACCGCCTTCACCAGGCTTTGCCCCCTGACCAATTTTAATTTCTAAAAGGTTCGAAGAGTTTAGGAGTTCAGCATTGACACCAAATCTTCCGGAGGCAATCTGCTGTCCTCTTGTTTTTGGATATTTACCGAGCATATCTTTAATTTCTCCGCCTTCACCATTTAAGCTGACCATGTTTAAACGGTCTGCTCCTTCGGCATATGCCCTAAATGCTGTTTCATTTTGAGAACCAAAGGACATGGAAGAAATAAGGAACGGTAAATCATGTTCACCGACGCGAAGATCTACATCAGCTGGTGATATTTGTTTTTTGCTTTGTTTAAGTTGAACTAAATGGCGAATCGTTGTTGGATTTTCCATTTCTTGTTCAGTGATTTTATCACGATAAACATTGTAGTCTCCAGTAGCGGCCACCTCACCAATAGCTTTCCAAATCCGTGGGAAGAGGTGGAAAGTCTTTCCGACTCTTTCCTTTTCATTATGGTAATCTTCGGCTCTTGATAAAGCATCAAGTTTCAATGCTTCAAAATCAGTCTCAAGTTCCTTCGAACCAAAAAAGTTAACAATGTTTAATAGATTGGCAATATCCTCATGTAAGCCAATACTTGAGAAGAGACGGCCGTAGCCTCGTAGTTCATGAATACCGATTGTTGAGATTACTTTTTCCAACCCTTTAGTAAGAGCGCTGTATAGATTTGTTAAAGGTTTTGACGTCTCGTCAAGAACTGTTAAGAACATATAGTAAGGGCTAATTAAATCTGCACCTAAACCAAATGCAGTAATAATATCATGAAGTGAACGAATTGCAGCAGAACGTAATACTAATGAACAGTCTCTTCTTATTTCTGCCTTCACAAGTGCTTGATCAATTACTGATGTTACTAGGTGTGGATCAATCCAATAGGAATCTTCCTGATGTGCTTTTGCGTCATCAAGTACAAGCAAGGTTTTTCCTGATTGAACTGCCTGAACGGCTTCATTTGCAAGTCTTTCTAGAGCCTGCTTTAACTTTTCTTCTTTTTTGAATGTTGTAGAGATAAAGGTTACTAGTTTTTGCTCTTGAAAATGCGAGACAACTTGATCAAAACTTGGCTGACCTAAACTATCTGATAGGCCATAGCCTGCTTTACCTTCTAATAATAAAGGCGTTGTTAACTCAATGACTGTTTCACTATTCTCTTTAGCGAATAAAGTTGGACGCTTTCCAATAATGACACGAGTTGAGAAATGCTCTGTTTCACGGTCTCTGTCAATCGCAGGATTCGTTACAACAGCAACACTTTCTTTGAAATAATCGGCAATATTTTTTCGTTCTGGGTTAAGTGCAGCAAGTGGTGCATCATGACCAAGTGAACGAATTGGTTCCACACCTTTTTCCGCCATCTGCTCGATTAATTGGATATGATCTCGTTCCCATCCAAATGATTTATATTGTCCATTATGGATTTTGTCAGGATAATTCATCGTAACTGTTTTTCCTAAGGAAGGTGGAAGCAAACGGGCCCTAACCTCACTGATATTTAACTTTTCAGAAAAACGAGAATACACTTCCGCCTGAAAACGATCTTGCTCAAAAACTTCCAGCGTTTCACCCTTCCATTTAAAGCCAACCTTTTCACCAGGTGCCAACGGTTTTGGTTCATTAACATATTCGCTCGAAGAAATGATTCCTGGTTCTGAGGAAAATAAATAAGAGCTTTCTGTCTCGAGCATCCATAGCGGGCGGAGTCCTAGTGCATCAACACTAAATACTGCTTCATCCCCATATCTTGAGATAATACCAGCAGGACCTTGAGCAAAATGTCCCCATGCTTCTCTCAAGTAGGTATATAAGTCTTGAAGGTTTTCAGGAAATGCCTTGATTTCATTGATGATTGGAGGGAATAAAACATCCATTGCCTCAAATAATGAAAAACCTTCGCAGCAAATTAATGTTTCCATCGTTCGGCTTAAATCTTGAGAGTCACTGCCATCTTTAACAAGGGGGACACCAATCATTCTTGCTTCATCACGAAGTTTTGCAATTGTATTAATCTCTCCATTGTGTCCGAGAACACTAAATGGCTGTACTCTGAAAAAGCTTGATAATGTATTTGTAGAATAACGATTATGTCCAAGTGTCATGGTAGAAGCAACAAGTGGATTTGCTAGATCATGATAGTAACGCGGGAGAATATCTCCTGCTCCCATTACCTTGTAAACCACATGGTTCTGACCTAATGAAGCCACATGAACTTGATCGTTTGTTTCAAAATCAATTAATACTTCGAACAGGCTCTTTGTTAATTCTTGACCTTTTTTTGAAGAAAGACAGGCGAACTGCCAGAAAACAGGATTTTCTTGAATTGCAATAGGGCCAAGGGCTGAAGCATCCGTTACTTGATCTGTTTCAAAAACTACATCAAAGTCGTATTTCTCTAGCTTATTAAGTAATTCTTGTTTCGTAGTTTGCCAGTTTACCTTTTGACTAATAAAAACATGACCAACAGCAAATTCTTCTTTCTCAACTAGTGTCGGTTCCTGACCTGCCTGGAGTAATTTTTCTTTCCAAAGAGCTATGGGGATATCGGTATGAATGCCGACTCCATCGCCTTCTCCATTAATAAAACCAGCGCGATGATTCATTGTCACAAGTGCGTCTATACAATCAAAAATATTTTTTCTAGTTGGTCGCTTAGTTTTTTCAAGACATGCGACGATACCACAAGCATCATGTTCTTGTTTGTGGAAATCCTTAAATAGGGAAGGGGTCCATTTTTGTGTCATCATATTAGGCTTTAGCAGCTATCCGCTAAGGCCATTTCACCTCCTATGAAACTAAAGTTTAAGTATATCATCGTTGCAGTTGTTTTCGTTTGTCACTTTAACGGGGTATATTGTTAAAGGATAAATATAAAAATAATAAGTTAATAGTATCATAAGAATTTTCAGAAATCAAATAAATATACATTAATTTGGATAAGAAAATAGTGGTTAAAAGGCGTTGGATAAATGAGGGAATATACTATTGTAAACGTTTTCAATTGATTTTCAAAGATAAAAGGAAGTGATTTCCACTTCCTTTTGTGCATAAAAACTGTATATTTATTCGTTTGATAGTAAGAAAAATGCATTTCTTACAGCATGTAAAGTAGCTTCAACATCCTCTTCTGTATGAGCGATAGTCAAAAACCATGCTTCATATTTGGATGGAGCCAGATTTATTCCTTGGTGGAGCATGTGCTTAAAGAACTTTGCGAATTTCTCTCCGTCCGTATTTTCTGCCTGTGCGTAGTTTACTACTTTTTCGTTTGTAAAATAAACAGTTAATGCACCTTTCAAACGATTAATTGTTATATCGATATTATTTTCTTTAGCAGCCTCTAAGATCCCCTCTTCGAGAATGGCACCTAATCGGTCTAAGTATTCATAAATTCCATCTTGTTTAAGCACTTCAAGACAAGCAATTCCAGAAAGGATAGAAGCTGGGTTTCCTGCCATCGTTCCTGCTTGATAGGCAGGTCCAAGCGGGGCAACTGTTTCCATAATTTCTATCCGTCCGCCGTAGGCCCCGATTGGCAGGCCGCCTCCAATTATTTTACCGAGGACTGTTAAATCTGGTTCAACTCCTACTAAATTCTGAGCACCACCATACATAAAACGAAATGCTGTAATCACCTCATCGTAAATCACTAGCGCACCAGCTTCATGGGTTAAGTCATTGACCTGTTGCAGAAAACCTGGGATTGGTTCCACAATCCCAAAGTTTCCTACGATGGGTTCCACTAATACAGCGGCGATTTGGTCGCCCCATTTCGCTAAAGCTTCTTTAAAAGGTTCTATATCATTAAAGGGTACAGTAATTACTTCTTGTGCGATGCTTTTTGGAACACCAGCAGAATCCGGTGTACCTAGAGTAGATGGGCCTGAGCCGGCTGCCACAAGGACGAGATCAGAGTGACCATGATAGCAGCCAGCAAATTTAATAATTTTATCTCGGCCCGTATAGGCTCGAGCAACGCGGATTGTTGTCATAACTGCCTCTGTCCCAGAGTTTACAAAACGGACTTTATCCATAGATGGAATTGCTTCTTTTAACATTTTTGCAAATTTTACTTCATGTGGTGTTGGAGTTCCATATAGGACACCACTTTCTGCTGCGCGTTTTATTGCTTCAGTTATATGTGGATGGGCATGACCAGTGATAATCGGCCCATAGGCGGCTAAATAATCAATGTACTGATTTCCGTCGACATCCCAGAAGTATGCACCTTGTGCACGTTCCATGACAACCGGTGCTCCACCCCCGACGGCCTTATAGGAACGTGATGGGCTGTTAACCCCGCCGACAATATGTTCGAGTGCTTCATTATGTAATCTCTCTGAATTAATAAATTTCATATTTTTTCCTCCCTCAATTAGTTCTATCCCATTTTAGCACTTTTTTAGATTACTTTTGTCTGTTTTCACAATTCCGATATTTTGCTAAGGCTCTTTTCGTAAACTTTGTTGCTTTTGGAGCTTAATAAGGGTCATTTAATACGTTTCTAGGCAATTTTCGC
>NZ_JBALOS010000037.1:0-6797 GCF_036962765.1 Neobacillus drentensis | reverse complement strand
CGGGTTGATGTACTTATACGAAAAACAAAAATTTATTCGAAAAATGGTCTTTGCTAAAAAATGCATGCTGGTTGTTTTATCATCCTTATTTGGCTAAACTAATTCTTTAGGTCAGTGTTTCGGGGGGAGAAAATGAAAAATGTAATCGAGGTCAAAAATTTACGAAAAGAATTTAAGGCATATTCCAGCCGAACAGGATTAAAAGGAGCATTTAGAGATTTATTAACAAGAAATTATAAAATTGTTCCTGCTGTCAATGATATTAATTTCACCGTAAAAAAAGGTGAAATGGTAGGGTATATCGGTGAAAATGGCGCCGGGAAATCTACAACTATTAAAATGCTGACGGGAATTTTAACTCCTTCAGCCGGAGAAATCTTGGTGAACGGAATGAATCCGCATAAAGAGCGGGAGAAATTTGTTCAAACCATTGGCGTTGTTTTCGGACAGCGTTCCCAATTATGGTGGGATATCGCCGTTCAAGAATCTTTCCGTCTGTTGAAGAAGGTGTACAAGGTATCGGATGCAGATTATAACAGCCACATGAATCATGTGATTCACACATTAGATATTGAACCACTTTTAGATAAGCCAGTACGAAAATTATCGCTGGGGCAGAGAATGAGATGTGAGCTTGCTGCAGCACTGATTCACAATCCGCCTTTATTGTTTTTGGATGAACCGACAATTGGATTAGATGTGCTCGTGAAGTTGAAAATTCGTGATTTTTTAAAAGAAATTAACGAGAAATATCAGACCACAATCCTTTTAACGACACATGATTTAACAGATATTGAGGCATTGTGCGAGCGCGTAATCATGTTAGATGAAGGCAAGGTCATTTATGATGGTGCGCTAAAGAATCTTCAGGAGAAGTGGGGAGAAGGGAAAGAGCTCCAGTTTCAGTTTCTTGAACATGTTGAAATTGCTGAGGTGAAAAATCTTACCAGTGGAATGCCGGTAAAGTGGGAACTAGACGAAAAGAAGCAAGTCTTTACAGCCACACTGGAGGATAATGATGAACTTATTTCGCAGACCATTGCTAAAGTGGTAGCGGCATTTAAAATCAAAGATATCAAAATAAATGAAACGTCAACGGAAGAAATCATTCGAAATATTTATGAAAAGGGTGCAGTATAAGTGGATAAATACCTTGAGATGATTAGAATCCGCTTTCTAATGATGCTGGCATACCGAACCAATTATTACACTGGAATTCTAATCTATAGTATTAACATCGGTGCCTATTATTTTCTATGGTCTGCAATTTATGGGAATAAAGAACAAATTGTTGGTCTTTCAGTCACGCAAATGACTACATATGTTGCTGTTTCTTGGATGGCTCGGGCATTTTACTTTAACAATCTCGACCGAGAAATGGCTCTGGAAATTATGGAGGGTAAAGTGGCGGTTGAATTAATTAGGCCCTACAATTACCTGGGGATGAAAATTATGCAAGGTCTTGGGGAAGGAATTTTCCGGCTATTCTTTTTTTCGGCTCCTGGGCTAATCATAGTTTATTTCGTCTTTCCGGTAGAATTTACATGGGATCTGAGTGTCTGGAGCTTGTTTGTCATTTCCATTTTGTTGAGTTTTTTTATTAATACAGAGTTGAATTTATTAACAGGGATTACTACTTTCTTCTTATATAATAATGCTGGGCTTATTCGAGCGAAACGTGTCGTCATTGATTTATTTTCTGGATTGCTGTTGCCGATTAGCTTTTTTCCCGGCTGGGCTCAAGATGTAATGAAGTATCTTCCCTTTCAAGGAATCAGTTATTTTCCGAGTATGATCGTTACCAAAGGTTTTACTCATTCGCAAGCTATCGATGCCATTACTCAACAATTTGTTTGGGTCATTCTTTTATTTTTTCCAATCCAATTTCTTTGGAGTTTGGCAAAGAAACAACTGATTATTCAAGGAGGGTAAGAGTTGTTTTATTTTTCAATGTTTTTTCAATATCTATCTCAATATTTAAAAACAAGACTACAATACCGAGCCGATATTTTTGTTGAGTTTTTCTCTGATCTATTATCACAGGCCATTAATTTTATTTTTATCTTAGTTGTTTTTGGGCATACCAATTTACTCAATGGCTGGACTAGAGATGAAATCATCTTTATTTATGGATTTTTTCTCGTCCCATCTGCTGTCTTTTCTGCCTTTTTTAACATATGGGATTTTAATGAGCGCTATATCGTGAAGGGGGAGCTAGATCGTATCTTAACTAGACCCATCCACAGTCTCTTTCAAATTATTCTGGAGAGGATTGAACTAGAGTCCTTGTTAGGGGCAGTTACCGGACTTGCTATCATGTTTTATGCTGGAAATCGCCTGGACCTTAGCATACATTGGTTTGACCCATTTTTATTTATCCTGTTTGTCATCGGTGGGGCCCTAGTGTATGGTGGAGTATTCATCATGATTGCCTGCATCAGTTTTTGGGCAGACGCTCGTACGTCTCTAATGCCTATGATGTACAATATTAGTAACTATGGTCGTTACCCAGTAAATATCTACAATAATCTTATCCGCTTCGTCTTAACCTGGTTGTTACCCTTTGCATTTGTTGGTGTCTACCCTGCTTCCTTTTTCCTTGGTAAAAAAGAATGGTACTTGTACTCATTTTTAACGCCAGTGATTGGCGTTAGTTTCTTCGTGATTTCTGTGATGGTTTGGAATCAAGGGGTTAAAAAATATAGAGGGGCAGGCAATTAACTAGAATTTGATATTTTATTGTCCAAGCAAGCATACAAATAAACTACCAGAAGCTTAACTTAGAGGTGGTTTGATGTGATTTTTTTCTTGCTTCCAATTGTGATTTTTTGCATTTTCATGAGTTTACGAACGCTTTTTATTCCAAATACCCTTAGGGGTAAATTAGTATCGATTGATAATTTTTTGTATTTAGGCTCTGTGTATTTGACCGTCATCATTGGTTATGGTCTAATTTATTTACTTTTTGAGTTAATCGGCATGTCTTTACTTATGGAGGTAAATAATCAATACACCAAGAATATTTTTGAAACTAGTTTTTACTTTAGTGCGATGACCTTATTTTCAGTTGGAAATGGTGATGTGATTCCACATGGCTTAGGAAGGGTCATTACCGTCACAGAGGCGTTGATTGGTTATACTTTACCAGCTGCATTTGTAGCTCGCGTGATGTTTGACCGGGAAAAATAGGCTAGTGGTGCTGGATAGTTGTTTTATAAACATAAATTTTGTTACGCTTACATTTAAGAATAATTAAAGTGGGAGTGGTATAAGATGACCATTGATATTGGGATGCAAGTACCAAATTTTGAGTTGAAAGCAAATAATGGCGAGACAATAAATCTTTCAAATTTTAAGGGCACCAATGTGGTTTTATATTTTTACCCAAAAGATATGACACCAGGCTGCACCACAGAAGCATGTGATTTTCGGGATCAAATTCAACAATTTACAGAAGTGGATGCTGTAATTTTGGGAGTAAGTCCTGACCCGGTTGACCGTCATCAGAAATTCGTAGAGAAATATGGATTGCCTTTTCTCTTATTAGCAGATACAGAACATCAGTTAGCGGAAGCTTTTGGAGTTTGGAAGTTAAAGAAAAACTTTGGTAAAGAATATATGGGGATTGAAAGATCTACCTTTATCATTGATAAGGAAGGGAAACTTGTTAAAGAATGGAGAAATGTCAAAGTCAAAGGCCATGTTGATGATGCTTTAGCATACATAAGGGAGCAGTTGAGCTGATTTCTTACTGAAGCCTATTTTATCAAGCAAAGGCATTTGTCCAATGCAAGAAACATCAGAATGAATATCATTTTATTAGGGCATACCTCCTCAGATAACTTTTGGGTCCATAGTGGCCCTTTTTTTTATGGAATGATTTCTATAATTCGAGTTTTCTAAATATATATACAGGTGATATGATGAAAAAAAGGATAGATTTAGCTATGATGTGGTTCTTTCTAACATTCTTACAGGGGGATCAAAATGAAAATTTATACAAAGACAGGCGATAAAGGAACAACTTCACTTATTTACGGAAAAAGAGTACCCAAGAATGACTTGCGGGTCGAGGCATACGGGACTTGTGATGAAGCAAATTCAATGATTGGTCTTGCCCTTAGCTATTTATATATGGAAAATTTTCAAGGGAAAGAAATAATTGATAACATTTATCATAAAATACAAACAAATCTCTTTCATGTTGGAGCAGAGTTGGCTACACCAAAAGGGAAGGAAGTAAAGTGGGCACTGTCTGTTTCTGATGTAGATGAACTGGAAAAGCAGATTGATGAATGGAATGATTCACTTCCGGAGTTAACCAATTTTATTTTGCCCAGCGGACACCCTGCTGGGGCTGCTTTCCATGTCGCTCGAACAATAGCAAGGAGGGCAGAAAGATGTGCGGTTTCTTTAGGTGAAGATGTAAATCCGCTGGTATTAGCTTATTTAAATCGACTATCCGACTTATTATTTGTAACCGCGCGCTTTGTGAATAATCAATTAGGTGCAAATGAACAAACATTACATGGAAAAGGGTAATGAACAATCCTATTGATGAGATAACAATATTGACAAAAGTACAAATGTCCTAGTAAAATTAATTATAACAATTATAAAGTAATAATATTTTTTAGAAAGAAGGTGCATGGCGATGAATCAGTTAAAAGAAGCGTTGGATACCTTAAAAGAAACAGGAGTACGAATTACTCCGCAACGTCATGCGATACTTGAATATTTAATAAACTCGATGTCACATCCTACTGCGGATGATATTTATAAAGCCCTTGAGGGGAAATTTCCAAATATGAGTGTGGCAACAGTTTACAATAATTTAAGAGTATTTCGTGAAGTAGGCCTTGTTAAGGAATTGACCTTTGGTGATTCCTCAAGTCGTTTTGACTTTGTAACAACTCATCATTATCATGTTATTTGTGAAAATTGTGGGAAAATAGTTGACTTTCTTTATCCTGGTTTAGATGAAGTGGAGCACTTAGCCTCCCATGTAACAGGGTTCAAGGTCGAGTTTCACCGGATGGAAATCTATGGTTCTTGTCCGGAATGCGCTAGTAAAGAAGTTCATTAAACTAGAAGTTAGCTGATTCCAAAATGAATCAGCTTTTTGCTGTAAATAAAGGAGGAAGACTTAAACCACAGCAGCTGTTAAGCAAATTGGTTTAAGTCTTCCTCTTTTTAGTTTTCTAAATTCTTATTATAGGACTCATCGAATTCCTTGCCTACTAGATTAGGATCAAGGGTTAATGGTTCACGACAATACATACACATATCCACTCGACCGAGCATTTTAGTATGCCTTCCACAGGTAGGACATTTTACTTGGATTGTTTTTGTTGATAGCATTCCAATCCAAAAATAAACAATTGTACTAGCGATAATAAAAAGAAGGCCCAAAATCATAAAAATGGTCATAATAAGTGGTGAAGTTCGAAAAAAGATACCAACATACATAACAATGAAACCAATGAAAATTAAAGATAATGCAAAGGTACGAATTTTATTTATTTTACTTGAATATCTTGCCATGTTACTCCCTCCTAGAGAAACTATACCATAATTATGGTAAGAAAGAAAAAGCAAGGTTGAATAATGTCGAAATTTGTCTGCGAAATAAGAAGGAGATTTGTTTTCATTGTCGAAGTTATATTGCTACCTGAAAAAAATTGGAGGAATGATAGATGGAAGACATCCTTCGGCCTATATATCAAGAAAGGGCGAGTCAATTAAATACCCTTGGAGTATTGATGGTGCAAAAAAAACAGATGTTAAGCCATATAACAGATTCATTTGATGAAATCCTGTTGGTCCTTGTTAAAGAAGCGGACCAGCCTCATTTTATTAAGCACTATACCTATAACGATAAAAAGGCAGCGATGCACATCATTACTGAAGAGATGCTGCATGAGTGGTTGTTATTAGGAACGAATCGAAAAATATTTGAATGGCTTCATGAGGCCAAGATAATTTTTGATCGGAACGAATATGTGGCCAATTTAAAAACGGAATTGCGTGATTTTCCTTTTAACGGGCGCAAAATAAAAATGGGTTTAGAATTTGCGAAATTAATTCGGCGCTATGTGGATGGCAAAGCATTGTTTGAAGGTCATCAATTTTTAGATGCATACAATCATGTGGTTCATTCGCTTCATCATCTTGCAAGGTTAGCGGTATTAGAAAATGGACTTCATCCAGAACTAACGGTTTGGCATCAAGTAAAACAAATAGAGCCTGAAATTTATAAATTATACGAAGAACTTGTGTATAGTGAAGAAACACTTGAAAAAAGACTAGAACTACTGTTCCTGGCAAGTGAGTTTATGATCCATTCGAGAACTAAAATGGGGACAGTTCATTTTTTAGAAATACTTAGCAGGAAAGATGTTTGGTTATTCAGTGAAATTATGAGTGAACAAGAATTGATCCCTTACTCAGTTGACTTGGGTGTATTACTCGAGTATTTAATTGAAAAGCATTTTATAGATGTAGTGAATATAGAAACGAAAGGTCAAGGCGTTTATCACAGGGGTTATCGGCTTAATAAAAAATTATCGTAAAAAAACAATAAAACGTATTGACCTTTTCGAGAATACTTGGTATATTAATAACCGTCGCTGCGAGACAAACAAAAAATGTTTTCGTAAGTGACGGTTAAAAAGTTGTTGACATTAATAAGTGCCTCATGTTATATTATTAAAGTCGCTTACGAGCGGCAGTGAAATTGTTCTTTGAAAACTAAACAAACAAGACGTGAAACAAACAATAAATTTTAGCTTCAATTA
>NZ_JBALOS010000036.1:0-13058 GCF_036962765.1 Neobacillus drentensis | reverse complement strand
CCCCTAAATAGCTATAATCGAAGTGATATTTCACATAAATATCGTCAAAAGCTTTCTTCAAATTTTTGTTTTTTATAATAACATAAGCACTAAAGAAAGATGCTAAATTGAAGGTTTTACTTGGAGAGTTCATTACCACAACATTATTATCCTCTTCCTCACAAATCTCTAAAAAGGAGTAAAAACGTAAACCTTTGTGGATCATGTCACTATGAATTTCATCACTTATAATAATCACGTTATTCTCTCGACATAAATCGTACATTTTCTTCATTTCTTCTTTTGTCCAAACTCGTCCAATAGGATTAGCAGGATTACATACAAGGAGGATTTTCACATCGGGCATCATTAGTTTAATCTCTAAATCTTCAAAATCAATATCATAACTCCCATTTTGGAATTTTAATGGATTATCGACAGCATTTCTATTAAAATTTTCAATTACCTTTTTAAAGGTAGCATAGACTGGAGGTTGAATCACGACTTTGTCTCCTGGATTCGTATAAGCATCCAAAAACATCCATAGAGCACCTGTCATTAATCCTGGTGCATAACTAATTTCATCTTCTCGAATATCGATTTTATGATGGCGCCCATACCAACCTTTAATAGCACTAGTAAATCGGTCATGAGGAAAATTTCCATAACCAAAGACTCCGAAGTCTACCTTTTTCCTTACCGCATCTAACACTTCACGTGGAGCCTTGTAATCGGTGTCAGCGATCCCCAGTGGAATTAATAAGCCGCCTTTCCCTTCATTATCCCATTTATCCGAATCAGTACCGATCCTATTTATAGATTCATCAAAGTTGTGTAACATAGATTTCCCCCTCATTTTTCAAGATAATTTTTGTATGCGATAACATTGTTTCGTAAACTAAATTCATTCATACAACTCTTCTTTTAAATCTGATGGACACATCTGACGATATGTCCATCAACAGGCACTTTTTAAATCGATCGATATAACATATTCATTTTCTCATCCATCCAAAACTACCACCCGTATGAATAGGAGCAATTCCCTCTTAAACTTCAATAAAAGAGCGAAGTATTGGCGTATAACGCTGAGGCTCCGCCAGAATGTACAAATAGGATGTTATCGTCCGGCTTAAAGGTGCCTTTTTGTATTAAATCAATGAGTCCCGCTGCTGCTTTACCTGTATATACCGGATCTAGCAAAATCCCTTCTGTTCTTGCCATGAGCTTGACAGCTTCCACCATTTCAGGCGTAGGTAAAGCATAGCCTGGTCCGACATATTCATCAAAACACGTAATAGCCTCACCAGGGATTGAATTTGGAATGCCAATATGTGCTGAAGTTTCTTTAACAAGCTGAAAAACTTTCTCTTCTTGTTCCACTTTTCCTCTGCTTACGTTTATTCCTATTACCGGTATTTTACTTTGATTTCCATAAAAGCCAGTCACCAAACCTGCATGCATTCCCCCGCTGCCGCTTACACAAACAACACCTTTCATATTGACTCCTTGATCAAAGGACTGTGCCAAAATCTCCTGAGCGCAAGCAACATATCCCGTTGCACCAATGCTATTCGATCCCCCAACCGGAATGATATAAGGTTTATATCCCTCATTCGTTACCTCTTTAGCTACTTTCAGCATTTCTTTCATCAAGTCCGTCCCATTAGGTACAACCTTGACTTTTTCAGCACCCAGTAAATGATACAGAAAATAGTTACCATTAAAATCTGGCTCAGAATTTGTTAAAAGCCCCTCTTCCAATACGAGAATGCACTTCATTTTCTCTTTAACGGCAGCGGCCAGCGTTAAACGGCAATGATTTGATTGAATGCCTCCACATGTAATTAACGTATCCGCGCCTTTTTCCAATGCATCGGCAACAAGGAACTCTAGTTTTCTTGTTTTATTTCCACCGGCCGTCAGCCCAAGTAAATCATCTCGTTTAATATAAATCGAAGGGCCACCAAGAACTTCAGAAAAATGGTGTAATTTCTCAATGGGTGTATATGTTGGTGTATATCGTTGTCTAGGAAATTGTGCTAAATTCATATTAATCTCCTCCTGTCTCCTCTGTTTAAAGCCATATGTAAATTAAGAAAAGAGAATATTAATCTGACGTTCTCTTTTCAATTATTACGATTAAATCATAGCAACCGCTTCGATTTCAATCAAAGCATCTTTTGGTAAACGAGCAACTTCAATCGCGCTTCTAGCCGGATAATTCACGGAAAAAAATTCTCCATATATATGATTCATCGCGGCAAAATGATTCATATCGCTTAAAAAAACCGTTGTTTTTATTACCTGCTGTAAGCTTGCTCCCGCCGCTTCTATAACCTGCTTGAGATTCTCCAGTGACATCCTTGTTTGCTCCTCAATATTATCAGGCATTTCTCCGGTTTCAGGATGAATCGGGAGCTGCCCTGAAGTATACACTACATTTCCTGCTTTAATACCTTGTGAATAAGGACCGATAGCCTTGGGAGCTTCTTTGGTTATGATTGTTTCTTTTATCATAAAAACCACCTCTTTTTTTAATGTAATCCTATTTAAACGGAATTGTGTTTAATATTCATCTGAATCTGGCTGTTCTTTTATAAAACCTCTTTATTAATAATTTTTATAACTTTCAGTCATTTTATAAAGCACCTCTACCTTCTGCTTTTGTCCTCACCCCACTCTTGAGAAAATGATAGAAGCACTCTCCCGATTTCATTTCAATTAACTTCTAATCAAGAAAAATAGTTATCTTTTTAATAAAGTTAACATAATTTATATTTTTCTAACTTGCGATAAAGGGTAGACAGGCTAATCTGTAGTTCCCGGGCGATTTGTTCTTTATCATATTTTTCAGCTAAGAAGTAGCTCTGGATTACATCTCTTTCATATTCTGAAATCATTTGTTCTAAACTCATTCCTCTACTCTCGACTGAGAGGCGATCCTGTTGAAGTAAATAATCAGGTACATCATGGAAGCAGATAATATCTAATTCAGCCATATTGACCATATATTCTACGGCGTTTTCCAACTGCCGTATATTCCCCGGCCAATCATAACGTATAAGCCATCGCTCCAGCATAGGGTCAAGTCTCAGTGGAGGCCTTTGCATGATCCTGCAATGTTTATGAATGAAATGATCGAGATACAAGACGATATCATCACGCCGCTCTTGCAAGGATTTAGTATGGAGGGGGATGACATTGAGACGATAGTACAAATCCTCGCGAAAAGTGCCCTTCTGCACCATTTCTTCCAGGTTTCGGTGAGTGGCCGCAATCACCCGTACATTAATCCCGATTGCTTTTTTTCCACCGATTCTTTCAATCTCTCTTTCTTGTAAAACACGTAATAATTTGGGTTGCAAGAATAGTGGCATATCCCCAATTTCATCAAGAAAAATGGTTCCATTGTCCGCTAATTCGAATTTTCCTATTTTCCCATTCCGGTTTGAACCGGTAAATGATCCCCCCTCATAACCAAACAACTCACTTTCCAACAAGCTTTCAGGTATGGCGGCGCAATTGACTGCTACAAATGGATACGTTCGGCGCTTGCTTTCAAAATGAATCGCTTTGGCTAATAATTCCTTCCCCGTACCGCTATCTCCCCTTATCAGGACAGTGGATGGGCTGTTTATAATCCTTCTTGCTTTTTTAATCACATCTTGAAGTCCAGAATCTTTACCAAGAATGTTTTCAAAAGAAATGGTATTTGGGGGGACCGGGATATCCTCTTGAATTTTACAACCCTTTTCTTTACCAAGGTCTAGCATCGCTAATTTATTGCCTAACAATGTACTACCATTGCTTAAAAAACGTATCAGCTTCTCTGATTCAATAATCATTTTTTCCTTTTGTTTATGAGAAAAACCAATCATGCCAATGACGCCAACTAGTTTATCTTGCTTTACAATAGGAAAACCAATGGTGGCGAGTTCTTTGCATTGATTAACGAATTGACACTTCATACATTGCGACTCATCTTTTTTTACATCGTAGATTACTCCAGGCTCTCCAGTTTCCAATATCATTTTGAAAAAGGAGCCTTCCGGAGCCGCTTTGCCAATGAGCTCTTTATAATAGCCGGTCCCGCTAATGCGAACGCCCTTTTCATCAAGTACAGTTATATCCAAACCAAGGATTTCTGCCGTGTTCTCCGTGTAGTCTTGAATAAACTGCTGTATGCCAATAAAGCCTGCCATATGATCCTCCTCTACTATAGCGTTCGTTATATGGAATAATAAAAAATTATCACAAAATAACTTAATGAACTTTACATAGAGAAGCGACAGCGTTTTCTATTCCACCCAGCGCATTTTTTAACATCGAACGCGGGCAAGCAATATTTAGCCTCATAAATCCTTCACCTTCCCTACCGAAAATGTGCCCTTCATTCATTGCAACTCTTGCTCTCTGTAACATAAATTCATCCAGTTCTTTAACTGAAAAACACAATTCCCGGCAATCCAGCCATACAAGGTATGTGCCTTCTGGCTGGATGACGCTGATTTGCGGAATGTTGTTGCGGAAGTAATTCAACGTGTACTCCAAATTCCCCTGCAAATATTCAAGGAGCTGATCCAGCCATTCTTCTCCATAGCGGTAAGCAGCCTCTAACGCAACAACGCCAAATATGTTTGGCGAGCCAATGGATAATGTATGAAGTTCCTGATTATACCTATCGCGCAGTTGCTGATTTGGAATAATAATACTCGACGTCTGCACACCCATCAGGTTAAAAGTTTTGCTTGGCGCAATGCAGGAAAGGGAGTGATTCGCAAACTCTTCTGAAATAGAAGCAAAAGGAATGTGAGTATGTGTCTTATAAACAAAATCAAAATGAATTTCATCCGCTACAATGAGAATGTTGTGCTTTATACAAAGCTGTCCCAACCTCGTCAATTCTTCTTTGCTCCATACCCTTCCGATCGGGTTATGAGGACTACACAGAATTAACATTTTTACCTTTGCATCTATCTTTGCCTCCAAGTCTTCGAAATCCATGGAATAACGCCCATTTTCAAGCATAAGCGGATTGCTTACAATTTCACGGCCGGCCGCTTGAATCACACGGGCAAAATGATGGTATACAGGCGGTTGGATAATAATTTTATCTCCTGGCTTCGTAAAGGACTGAATCGAAAGCGATAAGGCCGGAATTACACCTGGGCTGTGGGTAATCCATTCTTTCTTAACGGACCATCGATGTCTTCTTTTTATCCAGTCAACAATGGATTCCATATACGAGTCTGATCTAAGTCCGTAGCCATAAACGCCGTGTTCCGCCCGCTGTTTTAACGCTTCGATGACAGGTTTTGGTGACTGGAAATCCATATCGGCCACCCACATCGGAATAACATCCTTTACGTCAAATTGATTTTTAAGATTATCCCATTTTTCACAGTCAGTGCCCAGGCGACAGATCTCTTGGTCAAAATTATATTTCATGAAGTATCTCTCCTTTTCATGTTTGCTTATGCATAAACCTCTTTACGTAATTTATATAAGCAATTTTCATGCCAACTTATTTCCCTTATAAAATCGCCTTATTTTAATAGAATTCTTGATTGAATTCCGAATACCGCGAATGTCAATTTTACAAACGCTTTCATTATAAGCATTGGCAAGTTTGCAAACATGGTAAATATTTCGCATAGATGATAAAATTCAAAGATTTCATTTAAAAATCTCTAGTGGTTCGCAACTTTTCCTGTTTTCTCCATTCCTCATAACCGCCCACAAGACTTTGTACGTCTTTAAAACCATGAACTTGCAGAAGGCTTGCAGCGATAGCAGATCTTCCGCCAGTTTTGCAATAAACTAAAATGGGTTTATCATGCGGAATGGTGTGTGCCTGTTCCTGCAGATGACCGAGCATCACGTGCTTCGCCTGCGGAATATGGCCTTCTTCCCACTCGCCCTTACTTCGGACATCAAGTACATATATGCCTTCTATTTGAATTGCGCCCTCTACCTGATCCAATGTCACTTCTTCATATTTCATTCCACGCGAATCAGATTCACCTAGCAGCTCCATCACACATGGATCCATTGTGGCAACGATACGATCCAATCCAATGGACTGGAGATCCTTCACGATATCAGCCACATCCGTATTGGTGGCTAGAAGATAGATTGGCTGGTCATAATTCAACAGCCATCCCGCCCAAGTTACAAATGATTTATTATAAGGAATATTCATCACGCCTTGTAAATGCTTGGCAGCAAAATCACTGGCTGGACGCGTATCAATGACCATTTCCTGTTTCACCCATTCCTGCACAATACCGATCGAAACATCCATACGAAGCGGTACTGCCATCCTTTGGATTTGCTGTGCCCCCTCTTTATTCAACCGCTTCATCATTGAAAAATAAGGGGGTGCCTCCGGCTGTCCAGCCAACAGCGCTTCTATAAAACGATCCTCGTTATCATATTGCAATGCCCAATTTGTCCGTTTTTCATAGCCGATGGTTGAAGAAGGTACTGCTCCTAACGCTTTACCACAGGCACTGCCCGCTCCATGTCCTGGCCATACTTGCAGATAGTCAGGAAGCTTTTTAAACTGCTTTAGTGACCGATACATCATGCGTGCCATTTTTTCTGAGGAACCTCGTACCCCCACGGCTTTTTCTAATAAATCGGGACGCCCCACGTCACCGACAAACACAAAATCTCCGGTAAATATGCCGATCGGGCCCTTGATAGATGCACCGCCATCTGTTACAAGCAGCGATATATGTTCAGGTGTGTGTCCTGGTGTATGCATCACCTCAAATTGGATATTTCCAATGGCAAAAACATCTCCATTTCTAAGATAAAAGTGTTCATACCCAGTTGCGTACTCATATTTCCAGTCCGGTCCTCCTTCATCAGAAAAATACAATGTGGCTCCCAGCCTGGAAGCTAGCTCCTGCGAACCAGACAAAAAGTCCGCGTGGATGTGTGTTTCCGTTGCACCCACAATCCGAACACCATGTGCTCTTGCTGTTTCTATGTAAGGTTCTATATTGCGTGACGGATCAACAATGATTGCTTCGCCCGTATCCTGACATCCCACAAGGTATGAAGCTTGAGCCAGTTTCTCATCATAAAAGTATTTGAGTAACATCAGTCATCCTCCTTTTAAGCGCTTGCTTTTGTTTTGTTATGACCATCCGAAACATGATTACATCCTACCTTTGAGCATTCCCTTCCAATACATAACGGGAAGGAAGTTTTTCTTCAATACATACATGCTGTACCTCTCGCGTGCCTGATTGATCGGGAAGGTTTCCTGCGGCTGTAAATCATAATTGAATTCGGCCAGTATAAGCCGTCCATATCCGGTAACAAGCGGGCATGATGTATAACCGTCATATTGATGTACCAATGGTTTGGCTCGCATCCGATGAAGTAAATTTTTTACAAGTACGGGTGCTTGTTTACGAATCGCAGCCCCCGTTTTCGATGTAGGCAGGTTGGTGCAGTCCCCAATGCCAAAAACATTGTCAAAGCATGGATGCTGCAGCGTATATTTGTCTACATTCAGCCAACCATTACTTGCCGCAAGCGGGCTATTCTTAATAAAGTCAGGGGCGCTCATTGGTGGTACCACATGAATCATGTCATATTGGATATTTACACGCTCTTGTGTGTTCAGATTTTCGAATGTCGCTTGCTTTTTTTCACCATCGATTTCAATGAGATGGTGCATAAACCATGTCTCGATTTCTTTTCGTTCTATTATTTTGTTAAGTGCCTGTTCATATTTTTTCACATTGAATATGCTTGGGCTGCCTGAAGCAAAAATAACTGAAGAGTGTTGACGCACTCCTGATTTTCTGAAATAATCATCCGCCAAATACATGATTTTTTGAGGGGCTCCACCACACTTCACCGGAGTATTCGGATTCGTAAAGATGGAAGTACCTCCCTTGAAGTTGCGAATCGTTTCCCATGTGCTATCAACATAGTCATAAGAGTAATTACTACATACCCCATTCTTTCCAATACTTTCTTTTAACCCTTTGATTTTATGCCAATCAATTTGAATCCCTGCCGCAACAACTAGATACTCATAGTGCAGTTTCTTTCCAGATGCTGTTACAACCGCATTTTCATCTGGTTGAAATGCGGTAACCGCATCCTGCACCCACACGGCCCCACTCGGAATAACGGATGCTTCTTCCCTTTGTGTCACCGTTTTATCCGCTTCGCCAGCTCCGACAAGCGTCCATAATGGCTGATAATAATGTTTTGTTGCGGGTTCAACGATGGCAATATTTCCTCTTAGGCTGTGTGATTCACGCAGGAGACGGGCTGCAACCGTAATTCCAGCACTCCCACCGCCTATAATCAAAATTTTGTAATGTGTCTCGTTTTTCACCTTTGGCATTCTTATCTCCTCATCTCCATTTTAGTAAAGCGGCTCACAAATCTAAGGCTTCAGCATTAATAATCAGCATGTAAATGGCGACGAACATAACGACACCGGAAAATATATAATGGAGTGTGCGTCGCTGCTTACTTAAGCGTGCCGCAAGCCTTGCTCCCACCATTCCACCGCCAACTCCGCCTACAACAAACGCCTACATAACCCACCAGTTTATGAGGCCGGATAAACTGTAACTCACTGCGGTTTACTTATCATTTATATTGCAAGAACCATGCCAACTGATTTCTTCTGTAAAACTGCTTGATTTTGCGCACCCCACTCTTTGGAAATTCTCAATTTTGCTATCATTCACATTAAAAATCCTTTATCATCAAGCTTAGACTCTTCCTAGGACTAGGAACTAGTTTTGCATCTGTGATAAACTCTTCAAGCTATTTCTATAAAGTGATTCAACTAACCTATCAGTTAACAAAATTTTTTTAGATTTCGTATAACTGAAATAGCATACAAGAACATGTTAATGTGTTAACTCTGATAGGGATAGCATTTACCCATCAAGCTAATATTTTGAAGTACCTTCAAAAAACTCCATTCCATACTAATTCGAAATAAAAAAAGCTTGAGGAAAATTTTTTGTCCTCATGCTTTTTTACATTATCAATATTAAAGCTAACTGACCCATAATTTTTATACAATAAAGTAAGTTAAAATGGAAAGACAGATAGATGTAATCCCCATCGCGATTAACGGTTTTAATGCCTTCGTACGGAGATCCCGAAGACATACATTTAATCCGAGTCCGACCATTGCTGCTGTTAAACACCATGTAGTAAGCTTGGAAATACCATTCATAAATTCACTTGATACTGGAATAGTTGTACCAATGACATAACTTCCAATAATGCTCATGATAATGAACCCTATTAAAAACCATGGAAATTCAACCTTCGTTTCAGAACATTCGTCCCTAGATCTTTTTCTTTTCATGATGAACATCAAAAGGAAGCACAGTGGAACAAGTAAAAACACTCGACCTAATTTTGCAAGTAAACCAATTGCTAGTGCATCTTGTCCCCCTGGTGCTGCAGCTAAGGCTACGTGAGCAATTTCATGTAAGCTAATTCCTGACCAAATGCCATACTCTATGTCTGACAATGCTAAGAAGGGCCGTAATATCGTATAAGAAATCGCAAAAATCGTCCCAACTAAAGCAATAATACCAACACCAATGGCGGTATCTTCATCTTTTGATTTAATAATTGGTGCTATCGCAGCTATAGCTGCCGCACCACACACCCCTGTACCTACTCCAAGAAGAAGTGATATATTTTTATCTGCTTTCAACATTCGAGCTAGCCATACTGTTACCAAGATAGCAAAGATAATAACCCCAGTATCTCGAACAAGTAATCCTAAACCATCCTGTAAAACCGTACCTATATTGAGCTTAAGTCCATACAAAATAATCGCAAACCGTAATAATCTTTTCGAAGAAAATCCTATACCTGAACGGAGGAGTTCAGGGTAACCAAAAAATTGCCGATACATGACTGCGATCACAATCGCGGATGCTAATTGACCAACATGATCAAATCCAGGCGTTTTTGCCAATAAGTAGCCCAGTAAGGCAATCATAAAGGTAAAGCCAATTCCACCGATCCATTGGCCAAAAGATGAGGTTTTTTTTATGGGTTGGATAGGTTCTTTATTTACTCTAGTGTATTGCGCTTCCATCTCATCACCACCTTTATTTATTAAGGCTCTTTTCGTAAACTTTGTTGCTTTTGGAATTTAATAAGGGTCATTTACTAAGTTTCTAGGCAATTTTCGCAAATGTTCTTACGAAAAGATGCCACGAAGCATCTAGTTATACGGGTTGATGAACTTATACGAAAAACAACAATCTATGCGAAAATAGCCTTTATTAACAATCTCAGACTAAACCTTTTCTATCCATAAGAAAAATAATTATTTATGATACTTATCATAAGTAAAACTATATAATAAAAAATAAACTGTAAAAGGGTTGATAAAAATGGATCAACAGTTACAAGTCTTTGTAACGGTAGCAGAGATGGAAAACTTTTCACGTGCAGCAGAAGAATTACATATGACTCAACCTGCAGTAAGCCAATATATTCAATCTTTTGAGCGTACCATGGGGACAAAATTGTTGGAGCGCAGTAATAAATTTGTACGCTTAAATAAAGCCGGGGAAATTGTCTATCATCACGCAAAAGAGATATTAGGTCTCTATACAAAAATGCATTACTTGATAGATGACCTAACCAACAAGACGAGTGGACCTCTTTCAATTGGTGCCAGTTATACATATGGGGAATACGTTTTGCCGCATGTTATTGCAAAAATGTACATGAAATATCCATTAATCACTCCAACCATTACGATTGGGAACACAAAAGAGGTAGCAAAATTAGTTTTGGGGCACCAATTAGATGTGGGAATTGTGGAAGGGGAATTCAAAGATAAAAATTTAGTAATCGAACCTTTTGCAGAAGATTCCATGTATCTGGTGGCATCACCAAAACATAGCTTGGCACAAAAAAATGGTGAAATTAACATATCAGAATTAGAGGAAGAAACGTGGATTGTCAGGGAAAATGGTTCTGGAACTAGAGAAGTAACTGAGAAAATGTTCAGATTATGTGAAATCATTCCGAAAAAAACATTGGAGTTTGGAAGTACACAACTAATTAAGGAATCTGTAGAAGCAGGTCTTGGTGTTAGTCTACTTTCTTACTGGGCGATTCGTAAGGAATGTTCAATGGGCTCTTTAAATATCATAAACGTAAAACAACTTCCAATTAAACGGAAATTTTCAGTTGTCTTACGATCCCCATTCCAGACTAAAGCGTTAAGCGTATTTTTAGAACTATTAAGAGAAAGTAATAAGGCCATACCTGATTTATGAAGTGGTTGCAGTTTTGTTGCATTATACAATAGGCGCCATTCTTTAACAAGAAGGCATCCCCTTCTATTGGGACATATGATGGAGTAACGAAAAAAGCCCAATTTCTCAATATTAATGATGAGAAATTGAGCTTTTTATATTGGGATTTCCTTAACGCTGTAAATACGCGGTTATCTTAACTCGTATATTGAATCCGTGCCTGTCACTCCCGGATTTTCTTGTTTCACAACGATGTTCCACGAACAACTTTTATCAATATAACAAATATTTATAGTAAACCAATCGAATTATTTCATTCCCTGCTATTTATTGCATCGGATTTTTAAAATCATTAACCAAAACCTGAACTTCATCATTTTCATGAATGATTCCAGGCCTTTCAACTGCACATACAATCCCCCGCCGCTTATAACCTGCTCGTACAAAACGAAAGGATAACTTCTCATGATCTTCATAATGCTTTTGGATTTCATCACCAGGTAAGGTACAAGGCTGGTTTTCCCCCATACATATTAATCCTGCTCCACTTGGAAAAAGGATACGTGAACCCATGGTGAGTTTTGTTAATTCCGGAAATCCCTTTACCAAGACATTAGCCCCTAACCACTCAGGCAGAACAGATTCAACACCTAATTCTTCTGCAATCCTGTCTAATTCTTCCACAGAAACAATAGTAATTTGGCGGCGGTTTAGAATCTCTGTTCCTCTTGGGTACATCGGCTGCCTTGAATCAGCCTTACTAGTTATTCCAAAGTGGCGGTCCCCACGAATCCCTCCAAATTCAAGATTCGCTTCTGATATTCTTCTGGTTACAAATGTCTTTGGATCATCTGCAACTAATACTGCATTTATGTTTACCCATACTTTTTCCAAAAGAAAACTCCCCTTTATATAGACATTTCCTAAAAATTATACCTCACTACTTTGGTTGGACTGGAAATGCTTGGTGTATTTAATTACAAACAACTCGAAAGGTGTGGTAAAATTCATTTTATCAATCCATTCATTCCAATACAAAGCAGGTGTTTACGTGTGTCCTCTGAAAAAGAAGTGAATCTTTATTTTGTTCGGCATGGGGAGACCCATTATAATGTAGAGAGACGATTACAGGGATTTTGTGATTCACCACTTACAGATAAAGGAATTGCACAGGCTAAATCTGTAGGAATCGGTTTATCTGATTTAGAATTTAAAGCAGTATACACCAGTGAAAGCCAGAGAGTAGTAGATACGGCTAGGTATGCCATTGGCCATCGAAACATCCCCATCATTACTGATCCACGTCTAAAGGAAATGAATTTTGGTGTTTTGGAATCCCTATTACAAACGGAAATTCTAGCTCAATATGGGAATATCCTAGAGACATTATTTAGTCTTAACGATTTAAATATGTCGGCACCAGAAGGGGAATCCTACTTACAGCTTTTTTCACGAACAAGCTCTGCTATCGATGAAATCATTCATAAGCATAAAAATGAGGGTGGAAATGTTCTAGTATTTTCACATGGGGTAACAATCGGCAACTACTTAATGCAATTAGCAAAATTGAGCGGTTATCATCACCATGAAAATTGCAGTGTTTCTGTGGTCAAATATTTGAACGGTGAATTTTATGTAGACAGGATTGCTGATACTTCTTTTAGAGATAAATACGACCTAAAATAAATCCAATCATAAATCTACTGGGTTAAAGGAAGGCAATTCCCAGAGCATAAATTCAGGAAAAGCCACCTCACCCTTCTGACAAGCTGCATTCAGACAGGATCT
>NZ_JBALOS010000035.1:13081-49584 GCF_036962765.1 Neobacillus drentensis | reverse complement strand
ATAATAGAGTGAGTAATCATTATTTTTTTAGTTTTATTGTTCTATATAAATAATTTAACCTGCATTGCTTAAGAAGTTTATGATTCATTTGAAGTATTCTTACAAAAAGGGCATAGCAGATAGGTATTAAGACTGGAAACTAACCTGTTTTTGAATATATTAAAGGGAGTGAATAAATAAGAAAATGAGGCGATAAGTTGAGTATAAGTACAAATGCATATGTCATGGAATTAGATATATGGCGTGTATCCAACATAGTTCTTGATTTTAATGATAAAACATTGTCTACGGCTAATTCTAACGGTATAAATAATGCATTAACATGGGCATCACAACAAGGATACACTGAATTTATGTTCCCTAAAGGAACGTATTTAATTGACGAAACAATTCCAATACAGCCTAAGAGTTTTATGACTCTGAATTTAAACGGTTCAACTTTGCGAATACGAAATAATGGGTTAGCTGGTTATTCAGTTATTTGTTACAAACAGAATCAGGTCTTCTCTAGGGTTACAAATGGAATAATACAGGGTGACAGATATAATCATAATTATTCAACTCCAGGTGAGGCAGCCACTCATGAATGGGGTATGGGTATTTTATTTCCAAATACAACAGATCCAACTAAAGGCGAGGGTACTAATACACTATTTACGACAATTGATAATATAGAATTCTTAGAGCTAACTGGGGATGGAGTATCCTTATTTTCTAGCCAAGGTCTAGTTTATGCTACTACAACACCAACAAAATCTTATGCTATAACATTTGAATCAGGCTCTATTAGTACTACAGATGGTAGCTTAAAAGCAGATTTAACCAAAATTCGTTCGAATATATTTCTAGACCTCACTAATACCCAAATAGTTAAATGGAAGACTTTTGGTATCTACGGAGATGTTAGTTACCAGTCTGTCGGCTCCGAGATTGATGGAACACTTCCATTTGATATTATATTCTATAATGCTAATGGCACTTTTAATTCATCCCTAACAAATATTGATTTCTTTGATGAAATTCCATTACCTGCTGGTGCAACCAGAGCAAAAATAGTATTACATCAACCAAATGTCCCTTCATCTTCAGGAAACGGACTGACTTTAAGGTGTATGACAATACCTAAATTTACATTTGTAGAGAAGTGCCACATTCATCATACGCGAAGATTAGGTATCGCACTACAAGGTGCTAAATTTGTGTGGATTAGAAATAATGATATTCACCATATAAGTGGTACAGCACCGCAAGCAGCCTTAGATGTGGAGGATAATTTTGCATTAAACCAAAACCTATGGATTGAGGATAACTTCTTACATGATAGTAGTTTACAACTAATATTTGTTAAAGGAAAAAATTTCCATGTTAGAAATAATAAAATAGAAAGAGGTATTGGAATTACTGGGTACCCTGGTGTTAAAAAGCTCTTTATAGAAGGAAACTACTTTAAAGATACAAGTGCCCAAATAAATGGTGAATGCGTAATAAGTAATAATCAGCTACACAGGTCAAATATTGGTATAGGTAATGGTACAACCGAACCAGCAATCGTAGATAATAATATTTTTACGAATGCTTCATTAAATGTTGCTAGACCAAAAGCTTATTGTGTTTCTGTTTCTAATTGTAGATTTACCGTTGATTCAGATTATAATAACGCCCCCTCAGGTGGTGGGTTTAACGCTGGAACATATCCACAAACGATGACAAACTGTACATTTGAAGGATATACAGGTTCTACGGCATTAACATTTGATGGCGATGTTAATGCAATTGAGGGCTGGACATACAGCAATGTTTTATTCCTAAATACTAAAAAACCAAACAACGATGGTGGAATTAGAGTACCAGGTGGTACTTATATTGGATGTAGATTTAATAATTCTGGTAACCTGACAACTAATAAAAGGGTGGAGTTTATTGGTTGTACATTCACATGGGATTCTTATAATCTTTTTGGCTTCTCAGGTGCTAATAATGAATTGGCACGATTTATAAATTGTACTTTTAATGGCGGGACAAGCAGTGCTTTTTATTTTTCAGCATTGACAAAGGGAAGATTTGAGCTAATCAATAACTTTTTCGAGTATCCTAATGCTACATCTACTTCTTCAGGCGTTATCGATGGATTCTGGAGTAACGTAACAGGGGGAACTCTCTTGCTTGATGGCAATAGATTCAAATCAAATTTAGCTATGAAAGCAGTTAACGCACCTAGTATAACCCCAGATGCATTCCAAATAATATTAAAAAATAATACATTAGAGGAAAACATAACATATGTAGTTGACCAAACTCAAATGCAATACTTCTCGAATAACACTATTAATGGAGCAATAGATCCGTATGATTGGGCAACAGTAGTTCCTTCTAAGGGTTTCTACAAATTAGGAAAACAAATTAGGAATCCAAACATGTTGACTTCCGGATTTATGGGTTGGATATGTGCCAAAGAAGGGTTCTTAGATACCTACAGCAATTGGAGTGCTTCAACCAATTATAGCTGGAATACTAGAATAACAGTAAATAGCTATGTCTATTATTGTACAAACCGACTTGGTGGCAAATCTACTAAAACAGCGCCAACATTCCCTACAAGCCCAATGTATACGACAGTTAGCGACACGAAAGGTATGACTGGGTGGACATCTAAAAGTTATGCTGTAGGTGATATTATCTTACCTTCATCATCAGATGGGACATATTACTATGAATGTACTACAGCAGGAACTTCTGGTACAACGGAACCTGTTTGGGGTGGGAAGCCCAGTGTTACAGATGGGGCAGTAGTTTGGACAAAAAGACTAATTATAACATGGAAATTACTAGGTCCTGCAGGTGCAGTATTTAAACAGTACGGGCAAATCTTCTAACAGCCCGGTTAATGTTTCCATCAATAAATAAACGTTTGTTAGGAATCGCGATAAAATTGTCAGTCACTTTAGTGCGCTAAAATTTAAATTTATGTAACTCTTATTTAAGTGCTTAAAACCTAGCAAATGGATACTTTAAGTTAACACTCTGTTCGAAGTAACGGATAAGTAACAGCAGAGGAACCGCACTGGATAAAAACATTAATTATAAAAGGAAAATATATCCTTACAAGAGTCTTAGCAAGGAAAAATTTTCAATAAATCTTCTTTCAAGCATCCGATTAATAGGGTGCTTTTAATTTTGTTAAAGAAGGCGATGAGATGAGCGATGCTGATCAAGGTCAGTAACTGAGAAGAAATACTAAGCCGGTAACAAAATCTAAAACTAACCTTAACATTTGATAAATGGTAAAATTAGGGCTACTTTAAAGTGTATAGGACAAGAATTTTTGATATACAGTTCCACAATAATAGGGATTAGATATAATCAAATAAAAAAATACAATTAAATAGGGAGGAGTTTTAATATGAGGATTGCATTTATATCCGATATACATGGTAATGTGACAGCTCTCGATACTGTATTAGCAGACATTAACCAAAGAAATGTAGAAAAGATTTTTGTTCTTGGTGATATATGTTTTAGGGGGCCAGAACCGCAGCGTTCTTTGGATCTTGTTAGATCTTTAAACACTGATGTGATCAAGGGAAATGCTGATGAGTGGGTTATACGCGGGATTAAAGAGGGCGAGGTACCCGACAGTGCTCTTGGAATGATGAGTAGAGAACGGGACTGGACATTTTCACAATTAGATAAAGCTAGTATTGATTACCTTAAGAATTTGCCAACCGAACTTAAGCTGGAATATGGAAAAGTAAGAATTCATGCATATCACGCAACACCAAAGAGTTTGTTTGAAGTGGTTACCCCATATGAAAGTGATCAAGTGATAGCTGAGAAAATGATGGGCAGCGAAGCGGATATATACATATACGCCCACATTCATAAGCCATTTATAAGGTACATTAATGGTAAATGTATTATCAATATTGGAAGTGTAGGACTGCCGTTTGATGGTTTAGCTAAATCATCTTACGCATTACTTGAAATCCAAGAAGAATGTTTTCAAACATCAATTATGCGAGTGGATTACGATGTGAACAAAGTGATTAACCAATTTACAGAGTCAGATTATCCGAATTCAGAACAAATGAAGAAAGTGTTAAGAAATGCTAGTATTTAGTTTGAGGAGGCATCTGCCTTCTCTTTTTTATTGGCTAGTATCGATTGTTAAAAATTTTTAATCTCAAATTGTGTATCTCTAGAGTAAGCAAATATTGTCGAATAGTTGTTCTTTAAAAAGAATTGTTTATATATTATAATTTCAAAAAAGAGATATAATTTTAATGTATTATTTACGTATAAATCAATAATTAAAGGGATTTTTAAATTTGTTCGTTCTTTATAGTGAATAATTATATTCAGTAAGGAGGTGAAATAATGATAAAAGAAAAAGCTTATGAACGCCCAATGGTCTTAAGCCATCAACCAATTCGCTTTGAAACGGCTCAAAGCTGGAACAAGGGCCATGGGAACCTAGATCATCCTGGGACAGGAAATGGTGGGATAAATTATCCAAATCCCCCATATACAGNNATGGCAATGGTGGTGGAAATGGAAATGGAAATGGAGATAAAGATAAAAAGAAAACAACAGGAATAACTTTTGGTGGTTAGTATTTACATGAAACAAAGGGGGTTAATGAGAGTTTTCGTTAACTTCCTTATAAGTTTTATAATGAAAGGAGACCAAGATGAACGAATTACTAACAAAAATTGGCGACCATTTCATTCAGATCAATTGTGAATCAGAAACAATGAATAAATTTTTTGACAAAAACTTTCATCTCCATTTAAGTTCAGAAAATTTACAGCCAAATTTCATCATCAAAATAAGAGATGGCTATGGTGTTCCATTCTTTGACTATGAAGTTGAAATTACCAGACAAGGGGATAAAATTACCTATCTTAGAGCTGATTATCAAATTGAAGTAGATTCACAATTTAAGTCTGCAACCATATCAGTTTTTGATGAACTGGCATTAAAACATGCCTTAACAAACTTGTTCAGTTCCTTCATTGTTCATCATAATTGGGGGGTGTTACTGCATTCTTCATGTGCCATAGAAAATGGGAAGGCTCATATTTTTGCTGGGCAGTCAGGCGCAGGTAAATCAACCGCTGCTAAGCTTTCGTATCCACGTAATCTCCTCTCTGATGAGGCAACACTTTTAAAAATCACTTCGAACGGGGTAACTATATTTAATTCACCTTTCCGGAGTGAACTGGAAGCAAAGGCGTTTGAAGGTACTGTAGAACTAGCGAGTATTCAACTTCTTCACCAAGCACTTCAAAATAAAAGAACTAGAATAGGCATGTCTGATGCACTCCTTCATTTACTAGATAAAGTGTTTTTTTGGCCTCAGAGTCAGGAAGAAACGAAAACTATTCTAAGATTAATGACACTGTTAGTTAAGCAAGTGCCTGTCTATGAGCTTCATTTTCAAAAAAATAATACCTTTTGGGAGCTAATATCATGAATCAATATATTCAATCAGGTAATTGTGAGGCCACCGAACTTGACGGTGAATGGATTATACTGAATTCAACTCAATTTACGATTACAAAGTTGAATGAGGTTGGCGGACATTGCTGGTCAATGCTGAAGGAAGCTCAAACAGTTGACACGCTTACGCAAACATTATTGGAGAAGTTTTCCATTAGAGAAAACCTGGAGCAGATAAAAATGGATATGGAAGAATTTGTAGAGAATCTCGTTCAGTATGGGTTGATTAATTATGCTGATTGACATTCATACCTTTACACTGCTAAAAAAGGCAATTAACAAGGATGGCTGGCTGGAACTGCCCGCATCTGGAAATAGTATGTTTCCTTTTATTCAACAAGGAAATACATGTCGGTTTGTCCCATGTAAACCCTCTTTATTAAACAAGGGCGATATCATTTTGTATTATTCACAAACAGGCCAATTAATTGCTCATCGATTTGTCGAATCTAAAAAAGTAAAGGATCGATCGTTGTTTTTACTAAAGGGCGATACGAACCTGGGCTTCGACCAGCCGATTGAAGAGCACTGGATACTTGGGAAACTAGTTAGCGTGAAGAAAAAACAAGTAGTGATAACCTCAGATCATGTACTCTCCCGATTTTGGGGGGAATTTATCCTTTCGTATCCAATCCTATCAGGTATTCTACGGAATTATTTAAACAAAAAGTTAAAACTACAATATTAATAGTCTAATGGAGTGTCCAAATCATGAAGGACCAGTTTAACGCACTCATAAAACAATATTTTACTTTGAAAGATATAAAAAGAGCCTATTCATTTGTGCTGCCTTTTATCATCAAAAGATGGAAGGCCTATTTGGTAATTCTTCTGTTATTAGGAGTAGATATTTATTTAACGATTGCTTTCGCGAAATTTTATGGTGATATCACGGATGCCGCTATTCATGGAGGATATAAACAGATTTTATCATTCATTCCATATGGGGCATTTCTTATTGTCACTAGTATCGCATCGAATGTTTCCTATACATACTTTAATTTAATTGCAACGAATGCAGTAAAGATGGATCTCAAAAACCATCTGTTTGATCATATTCTAAGACTGCCGGCTGGAGTGGCAGCCAATTACCGTTCTGGTGAATTAATGTCCCATTTTTCCAATGATATTCATGGGGTGGATGGAATGATTGGGAGCAGTCTTCTCAGTATTATAAGACTTCCAGTCATCTATATTGTAGTGTTCATTTATTTAATGAACATTAATTTTACACTATGCTTGGTAAGTCTAATCATTACGCCTATTGCAGCACTATCCGGTCTCGTATTCGGACTATTGTTGCGAAAAAATGGAAGATTAATTCACAGGTTAGTAGGAAATATAAACAGTTTATTAAATGAGACTTTTCATGGTTTCATAGTTATTCGTTCCTTTACTCTTGAAAAGCTTCAATACAACAAGTACGCCAAACAAAATGAAGAATTGTATCAATTAGAAATGGATAATGCGAAACTCCAAAACTGGTATCGTACGGGTGAGCAAATTATTGGGTATATAACGTTCATTATTAATCTCTCTATGGGGGCATTGTTTGTTTCAAAAGGAAGTTTAACAGTTGGTGCTTTGTTAACCTTTCTCAATTTAGTTACCCACTTATTCTATCCCATTACTGGAATGGCCAATATTTGGGCTGGATTTCAACGAGCTGTTGCCGCCCTTGAGAGAGTACTTGATGTTCTTGAAAAACCATCGGATATCAAAGAGCTACCTTCCTTTTTATTGTCCAAAGATATTAAGGGGTCGATCCAATTTAAAAATGTGACTTTTAGCTATGTGGAAAATAAACCTGTATTTGAACGGTTCCATCTCGAGATTCCAGATGGAAAGGTCGTTGCTTTAGTAGGTCCAAGTGGTGCAGGAAAGAGTACATTGTTTAATCTTCTACTAGGATTTTATAAACCACAATTAGGTGAAATTCGAATCTCAGGAAAATCGCTTCAGGAACTTTCTGCTTCTGAATTAAGAAGTTCGATAGCCTTAGTTCCTCAAGAAACGTTTCTTTTTTCGGGAACAGTGAAAGAAAATTTACTGATTGCCCGTCCTAACATAACGGAAAAAGAAATGGTAGAAGTAGCTATTCGTGCTGAAATTCATGACTTTATCCTATCACTGCCAAACGGGTATGACACCCAAATTGGTGAAAACGGAATAAAGCTATCAGGAGGACAAAAACAACGAGTGGCTATCGCAAGAGCAATATTAAAAGATGCACCCATTCTTTTATTAGATGAAGCAACTTCTGCCTTAGATGGAGAAACCGAGTATTACGTAAAAGAAGCGTTGGAAGAATTAATGAAAGACCGGACCACTATCATTATTGCCCACCGTTTATCCACAATTAAAAACGCAGATGTCATCATGGTGATGAATGATGGGAAGATTATTCAACAGGGCACACATGAAGAGTTACTGGGACAAAAAGGTTTATATCGGAAACTAAATGAAGCATCATTTAGTCCGAATAAAGGAAGACCGTTAACATTAGTTTCAAAATAAAATAGGGGAGATGAGGCTAGTGTCTATTGAGTTAGTCAGAATTTTATATGATAATAAAAAATCTCTGCCTCAGGTTGAAAGTTTTTATCATCTAGTCCTTGAGGATATTGAACATGACGGTATTGCATCTCAAGTTTATATTTTTTTAAAGCAACAGGGGAGGCTTAGGCAAACCCCTCTTTTTTTTCAAAATCGTCTAAAAGATGGCTTTGAGAAAGGATTATTCCAAAACCTTTTTATAAAAAATCAAACGGATATGATGTTGAATCATTTTGAGAGCAAGGGTATTGATGCGATCGCATTAAAGGGAGTTTATTTTGCTGAAAAGTATTTTGGTCATGTTGGAGCAAGAGCAACATCTGATATTGATTTATTAATTAGATTCAAGGATATTAATCTCGCGATAGAGACAGTAAAATCATTGGGATTTACCGTCGAAGAGGAGCAGATACCTGGTCATTTTCATTGCAGTTATAGCAAGAAACTGCCGGGTTCCACCATACCATTAGTGGTTGAAATTCATTGGAATCTGGTGAAGGAAAATACATCACAATTTGATATAAATGACATATGGGAACAGGCTCAACAAGTTAGTCAGTCCAAATATATAAAAGAACTATCTCCCAATCATTTGTTTTATATGATTTGCTTACACGGTTGGCGGCACAATTTAGATTCAACCAAATACTTTATAGACATTATACAATTGATCTACAAATTAGGTGGAAAAATGGATTATGATTATTTATTAAAACTGGCTGCCTCGCACAAAACATTAAAACGGTTAAAAAGGACTTTATCAATAGTCTACCATCAATTCCCTCAATTGCATGAAGTAAAAGAGCTGCCATTTAAACTAAAACAGTCTAAATGGGAGTATCAAAACAAAAAAGGATTAAAGCAATATATTGACTTTATTGATTATCAGTTATTCAGCTATGATACTGTTAAATATAGTCTGATTGAACTGCAAAACCTGATTTGGCCTTCAAAATATGAAGTTGCTGCTGAAATTGGTGGGGAGCAGGATGAAACCTTATTTAAGATGTATATGGCTTTATGTAAAAAAAGATTTATTTCTATAGTAAAAGTCTTTTTACCTCATTAACTAATTCAAGAGTAAGAAACGTTCGAAACCGAAAAAGGATGAGCGATTTGCTCATCCTTTCTTCATACTTTTCTTAATGCTTATAGGGCAATACAACTTTAGTATTATAGATATCTTTGAGGAAAATTAACCACTTTCGTTTACAAAATTCTACATTTTCTTTATAATGAACACATATCGTTCTTTTTTGGGAACTAATACTTAGAAAAGAAGGGAAATAATGATATATCCACTAATAAAAGAAAGAAATCAGATTCATATTGTAAGAGACCCATATCATTGTGTATGTGGTCTGGAGTTTAATACGGAAAGAATTATTAAAAGAAAAACCCTTAGAAAAATTAAATTTATTGAAATAGGTCAGGTTACTTGTGAGAAATGTGTACTAAAACTTCTAAACTATGAATAATTTATTTACATTTCTTGTATTTTGTCGAAATTGTGTCGATATTTTTGGAAATATTTACATTTAGTTTACCCCGAGGCTATAGTACTATTAGAATAGTTCTTTAATACTTTAATACTTTGAAAGATAAAGGCAAACCTCTCGAAAGATTGGGACGCAAAGCTACAGGTCTAAGTAGGATGGCTGAGTTACCTAAAATAGTAATCATTTTAGGAGGGTTAATTGTGTCTACATTAACTACTGAAAAAGATCTTGATACAGAATGGTTAGAACTTATTTACGAAGCTAAAAAGTTAGGACTTTCCATTGATGAAATTAGAAATTTCCTAAAACGTACCTTTTAGAAAGTTAGAAAAGATCATTGTTGGCTGAAAAATCTAATTAAAACGAGTATTCATTGATTGTGAAAGCTGTTCTTTATGTATATCCTATTAATTCAAAAAATTTACACATACAGACATTGAAACCTCAATATCCGATTGCAATAGCGTCAACTTCCCACTGCATAAATCACATGATTTTTGGATTCTTGGTTCGAAGCGACAATGAAATATTCAGTTGGAGGATCTGGTCCAGATCCCTCGTACTTCATAATTGAAACTGGGGGGATAATTGCACCCGTAGTTGGATTTAGTAAATAGGATTAAACGGATTATAAACAGTTGACTCAGTGGCTAAATTTGTCATTCGGATTTACGAATATAAAAAAGTTTTAATATTATTTTTACTATCAATGGTTGCTAGTAAAACATTATGTACCTCAGTCTGATGCAAACTTTGAAGTGTGTTAATGAGCCACCTCTCCTCCAAGTTCAATTGTTGCAATGCGGAATAGTCAATTTTGCCTTCTTTTATGATGGTCTGTGGGAGGTCAAAGGGCTCGATTTTCATCTGATAGGTTGCAGGTGTGAGGGCTTCATATTTAGTATCTAAAAAAATCGAGATTTTCCCGTCGGACTCCCACAACGCTAGAGCTACTTTTTTGACATCCTCTATCTTTTCTTTCCTTAACTCCGCTAATAAATGATCAATAGATATTCTCGCTTTTTTTAATCCCTTATAAATGATTTCACCCTCTTTAATAAGAGGGAATGGTGATGGATCAAGGAACTTGTCGACGCGGGTCGATTTTAAGCTGACTAATAAACCTCCAGTATACAAAACCACCAACACGATGGTTGTAATCATTGATCCTTTCATTCCCAGTTGTTCATCTGATAATGGATGGGCAATGATATTTCCTAAGACCAAGGTGATAGCAAAATCCAGCAATCTCAATTGGGATATGGCGCGTTGACCCATGACTTTTGCAATAATTAGCAAAAAGAAAAAAGCTATAATTGCTCTAAGAATCCACTCCATTGAATTAAGCGTTTCCTGGCTATGAAAGAAATTCAAGAAAGACACATCCTTTGCCTATATACGTCCTCCTTAGATTGTCACGGATTTTCTATTTTACGCACTTAATTATTAAAAACATCAAAGCAACAGGATGAACAAAAATCGTTTTTCTGTTTATTTAATAATGTGTAATTAGAACTCCTTGCCTTGGTTTATAAGCCTTTGATATGCCCCTTCCTAAAATTTATGCCCTTTAATAGAAAATATACTGATACAACGCCAAATGAATCAATAGCAAGGTCATAAAACCGTCCATCTCTACCGAAAAATAGTTGTAGGAATTCTGTTAGAAATGCAAAAATAATCGATAGTCCAACCGAATATTTATGACTTCTTAATAGATTAAAGAGGAGAAAATCCATTATAGCAAAACCGATAAAATGACCTAACTTAATTTTTATAAATTCAGAGTGAATCAAAGTTAAATCATTAAAATAAAAGAAAGACAAAAAGTTCGGATTTGACACCCATTTTAATCCAAATGAATGTAAATAAATTAATCGCTCAATACTTTCTGTCCAAGTATTTACCAATAAAAATAGCCCCCATAAAATAATCATAAGGGTTTTTATAAAAAGAAATCGTTTCTGTTTCTTCCTTTTGTTAATTATTCTACTACCTTGTATCGGCTGATGATCCAAAATCCTTGCTCCTAACTTACTAGTATTTCTTATTTAAATTATAGAAAATAATGGACATGAAATTTGTCAATTGGGGTTGTCGAATAAAAACCATTTTAGAGTATTGATAAAAAAGCTGATAGGAGTAGTCCCAATCAGCTCAGCTTTAGACTATACATTTAAGAACTTGATACAAACGGGATGCGGCACTTCAATATCCGACAGTAATAATGTAAGTTTTCCGGTGTTCATATCCCGTGAAAACAACACAATATTACTGGTCTCTTGATTAGAAGCAACGATAAATTTCTCGGTTGGGTCCAACATAAAGTCTCTTGGCCAGTCACCTTCAGTAGAGGTAAGCTCAACTAAGCTAAGTTCGCCGGTTTCTTGATCGACACGGAACACTGCAATACTGTTGTGGCCGCGGTTACCAGCGTATACAAACCGTCCATCTGAAGAAATATGAATCGCACTTCCTTGGTTATTCTCTTTAAAATCGTCAGGAAGAGTAGAAATATATTGTCTCTCTGTGAAATGACCATTTTCCGGGTGATAGCTTAATACTATCACTTCGGAACTAAATTCGGTCATGATGTAAGCAAGGTTTTTGGTTGGATGGTAAGCAAGATGTCTTGGTCCACTGCCGGCTTTTAATGGTAAGCGGCTAACCTCCTCAAGAGAGCCATCTTGGCCAATTTGATAAGTAATTAGACAATCTGTTCCTAACTCAACTACTGCAACGTACTTTTCGTCTGGTGTGACCCCTGCAAAATGAGTATGTGGTTTTTCTTGTCTAGGATCTGGTCCGGCCCCCTCGTGTTTCATAATTGAAACGGGGGGATTAATTGCCCCTGTAGTTGGATTTAGTAAATAGGATTCAACCGAGCCTTTGTGGTAATTTGAACTGAATAAATACTTCCTGTTTGAATCTAAACTAACATGACAAGGGGATGATCCTGGTAATAGCTGTTTGTTAATCGGTGTTAGTTCTCCTGACGTTTTATTAATCGAATACGCTGCGACACCGCCCACGTCTCCTTCTTTCATGACCGCGTAAAGATACTGATTGTCCTTACTAATGGTTACATATGTAGGATTTTCTAAGTTTGCCACGGCTTTAATATCCGATATTTTTGCGGAATCAGTGTCAAAAGAAAACGAGTAAACCCCTTTACTGTCTCCTTTTGTGTACGTTCCTATGTAGCCAAAAAATTTGGTCATAATGAATTAGCTCCTTGTATTCAAAATTAGTTCCTTTCTATTTTAACAAAAGATGGGAAGATTATTTATTATAACGACTTCTGCTAAGAAAGAAGCAAAAAAATAAAGTAATGAAAATGTTTATTGTTTTTAAATAAATGTCTAGACAATTGATGAAATGATAGTATAAAAAAGTTGTAACTCAACGTGGTTAAAACTATGATGGGATTGAAGGAAGAAATGAAAAAAAAGCAAGTCTTATAATTGGAACTCAATCTATTATAAATTTATGAAAAGGGGAGAAGAATACATGGTTTATGAAGCAGCAGAAAATCGTTATGAATCAATGAAATATAATCGTAGTGGACGTTCAGGGTTAATACTACCAGCCGTTTCACTTGGACTATGGCATAACTTTGGCGGAGTCGACACCTATGAAAATGGCCGGACAATGCTGAGAAGGGCGTTTGATTTAGGAATTACTCATTTTGATTTGGCCAACAATTATGGCCCGCCAGCGGGGTCTGCTGAAGAAATGTTCGGTAGAATCTTAAAGACAGACTTTGCTCCCTACCGAGATGAAATGATTATTTCTACCAAAGCTGGCTACTACATGTGGCCAGGGCCGTATGGAGATTGGGGTTCAAGAAAATACTTGATTTCAAGTCTAGATCAGAGTCTAAAACGATTGGGACTTGATTATGTCGATATTTTCTATTCTCACCGTCCAGATCCAAATACACCACTTGAGGAAACAATGGGAGCATTAGATTCAATTGTTCGTCAAGGTAAAGCGTTGTATGTTGGGATCTCCAATTACAGTGCTGAGCAAACAGCTGAAGCAATTAAAATCTTAAATGAGCTAGGTACACCATTATTGATCCATCAGCCAAAATACTCTATGTTTAACCGCTGGATTGAAGACGGCTTGCAGGACGTTCTGCAGGAAAACGGTGTAGGTTCGATTGCCTTTAGTCCATTAGCACAAGGTTTATTAACCAATAAATACCTAACAGGGATCCCAGCAGATTCTCGTGCTGCAAAACCAACTGGGTTCTTAAGTAAGGATCATGTAACATCTGAGGTTGTGGAGCGTGTTCAAAAGTTAAATGAAATAGCAGTTGAGCGCGGACAAAGTCTCTCTCAAATGGCTCTTGCCTGGGTTTTACGCAAAGGAATGGTTACTTCTGTCCTTATTGGTGCAAGCAGAGTGAGTCAAATTGAGGAAAATGTTGCTGCAGTGAATAACCTTGATTTTTCTGATCAAGAATTAGCAAGGATTGAGGATATTCTTAATAGCTAGTGTAGATAAAGTTGAAAAATGCCATTTTAGAAATGGCATTTTTCTTATATAATGGAGGTTCTTTTATTTGCTTTATTCAGGCGGATAAGTGATATTTATACTATCTACGAAAACGCGCATCTATAAAAAGGAGACTATCATGGCAAAAAATAATAACAATAGGAAAAAAGAAGCAAAATCATCATCTGCCTTTACTTTTTGGATGATTGGATTGGTTGCAGTTTTTATTTTAGGATTCATTTTTTTAGGCAATCACTCCAAACAAGAGGATAAAACTACAGCGACAAAAATTGATTATAGCAATCAGCCATACAAAGGTAAGGAATCATCTCCTGTTTCGATCATTGAATTCGGTGATTATAAATGCCCAAATTGCAAAAACTTTGCTAATGATGTAGTACCAATTATCGAGAAAGAACTAGTTGATACTGGGAAGGCAAAATTTTACTTTATGAATGATTCGTTTATTAACGTGGACTCTACACGATCTGCTAAATTTGCAGAATCAGTATTCCAAGAGCTTGGCAATGAAACGTTTTGGAAATTCCATGAACTTTTATATGAAAAGCAGCCTGCAGACACCAAGTATGAAAAAATCGATTTGTTTACTGAAGACATCCTCGTTGATACATTGAAGGAAGTTGCTAGCGGTAGTGACGTCGATAAAGTTGTGAAAAACTTCCAAGCAAAGAAGTCTGATAATGCTTGGAACAAAGATATGGATTATGCTGAAAAACTAGGTGTTACTGGAACCCCAACCATCTTTGTTAATGGGGAAAAGTTTGATGGACAAACCATTGATGACTTAAAAGGCATGGTAGAAAAAGCCGCAAAGGGTGAATAAGTATGAATAAATCCTTACTTCTCGCCTGGATTGCTGCCATCATTGCCACACTAGGTAGTCTATATTTTAGTGAAGTTATGCACTACATTCCTTGTACACTATGTTGGTACCAAAGAATATTCATGTACCCACTTGCAATTATCCTGGGAGTGGCGGTTTACCGGAATGATAAAGGCATCTATAAATATGCGCTACCTTTATCCATCATTGGTCTCTTAATTGCTGGATACCATACGTTATTACAAAAAATTCCGTATTTACAGCAATTTGAAATGTGTACAACGGGAGTGCCATGCTCGAAGGATTACATTAACTGGCTCGGTTTTGTTACCATTCCGTCATTAGCTTTGATTGCATTTACGATTATTACTGTCTGCTTAATGATGATCTCTCGTGACAAAAAGTAAAGAAATGATCAATAAAAAAGAGCGGCCAAACCAATGGGTTTGCCGCTTTTTTCTGTTGAAATCCTTAGGTAAATTTCCCTTGTTAATTATGAGTAAAGTTAGTAGATTACCAATTAGAACATAAAGGATGCTCCAACAATGATCAATAAAATAAACAACACAACAATTAACGCGGAGCTGTTATTGCGATGGTGATGATCAGACATAAACCTATCACCTCCTCTTCTGAATTATTACAATATATGCTTGAAGGGGTTGAGATGAAATGGACAAACGTTGGCTAATAGAAAAAATGTAGGTCAAATTATTATTGGAAAGACGGTTTGAAGAATTTTAATAAATAAATAATTTTATAGAACATATTATTATAGTATAATAAAATACAGTTATTTGGATTAATGGAAAAGACAGTCATTTTACTTGAAGAGGTGTTAGGAAATGGCAAAAATTTTAGTAGCAGGTGAGATCCCGGAAAAGGGATTAGAGATGTTATTAGAAGATCACGAGGTGGAAGTATTTACAGGAGAGAAATTGATTACTGAAACTGAATTAAAAGAGCGAATCCAAGATAAGGATGCTCTTCTAAGCTTATTATCTACCCCAGTATCAAAAGAAGTAATTGACCAGGCCCCTCATTTAAAAATCATTGCAAATTATGGAGCCGGTTTTAATAATATTGATTTTGAACATGCAGCATCTAAAGGAATTCCAACCACCAATACACCAATCGCATCAACTGCGGCTACGGCTGACCTTACGATTGCACTTTTATTAGCTGCAGCTAGAAGAGTAGCCGAAGGGGATGAAGTCTGTCGTACGGTTGGTTTTAATGGGTGGGCTCCCCTTTATTTTCGAGGACGTGAAGTTACAGGAAAAACGATCGGGGTCGTTGGATTTGGTCAAATTGGACAAGCTGTTGCGAAACGAGCGGCAGCCTTTGACATGAAGGTTTTATATACGGGTCCAAACCGAAAAAGTCCTCAAGTTGAACAGTCACTTAACGCGACATACGTATCTTTTGATGAATTAGTTGCTGAATCCGATTTTATTACCATTAATTGTGCGTACAATCCAACGATGAAACACATGTTCAGCACGAAGCAATTTGAAATGATGAAACCTACAGCCTATTTGATTAACTGTGCTCGAGGGCCAATTGTGGATGAAGCTGCATTGATAGCGGCATTGGAAGGGAATCAGATTGAGGGAGCCGGCATTGACGTATTTGAATTCGAACCGGAAATTAGTGACGGTTTGAAAAAATTGAAAAGCGTTGTATTGACTCCACATATCGGTAATGCTACTTATGAAGCACGTGATGCCATGGCGATTATGGCGGCAGGGAACATTGTTAAGATATTAAAAGGCGAGGCACCTTCATATGTGATTAATGGGGTTAAGAAAGAAACCATTCTCGTCTAAATCGTATAAGAACTGAAAAAAGACGGCAGCTGCCGTCTTTTCCTATGAGTATTGGGGACGAAGTTTAGCACGTTTATTGACATACTGTTCGGCACTAAGAGCTGCAATTGCCCCGTCAGCTGCAGAATTTAAACAGATCTGCCTAAGAATGCCGTTAGCATCCATACATGCTTCTCAAGTTCAGAGTGAATGGCGAGCAGCATGTCTCCAGTCGTTTCATCATTTTTTTCTTCCGCATAGCTCATACCCTCTTTAAGTTCGCCAATGATTATAGAGAAGTCGTTGATCACTGATTCCACCATTTCCTCCGTGGATTCATTACCTGATGCTTCCTTAATAGAAGATATTTCAAGATACTCTTTCATTGTCGCCGCCGGTTTTCCTCCTATTGCTAGCAACCGTTCTGCTAATTCATCGACATGAAGACCAGCCTCATTATAAAACTCTTCAAATTTGACATGTAGGGTAAAGAATTGCTCACCTTTCACATACCAATGATAGTTATGTAACTTCGTATACAAGACAGACCAGTTTGCAATTTGTTTGTTAAGTACACTCACTAACTGATTTTCCATAATAATATAGCCTCCTTTTTCACTTCACTTATATTATTACCAAAGTTTGACTTGAAATCCTGTATGATTTTAAGGAATTTGTTGTCAATTTAGTGAAAAATCGTGGATTTAAAGAGTGAAGCTCAATTAGGATGTTACATGCATGAAACAATATGTAATAATTTGTCCTATCCTACCCATACCAACCATTTAGTGGAAATTACTATCAAATAGAAGATAATTCCATTTAATAGATAAATCCCTTCATAGTGGGCGCCATCTCAGCCTATTTGCTGTTACCACTTTTTGGCTAATGAATTAGAATGTTACAACTGATAGCCTTAAGAGTATAGACAAGCGAGGAACAAAAATTGGAGGTAATAAATAATGAATAAATTTAAAAAACTACTAATTGCTACCGGACTTATCTTATCGATGTCAGCTTTTACGTTAAATGGAACAACTGAAGCAGCAACAACAACACATAAAGTACAATCAGGTGAAACCTATTGGAAAATTGCTGCAAAGTACGGTGTTACTGTTAATAGTTTATTAAAAGCAAACAACAAAACTAGTAATCTCCTTTATGCGGGAACAAATCTAGTTATTCCAAATTCTACGATTACAGCAGCAGAAAAAGACTTAATGGCCCGTCTTGTTCGTGCTGAGGCAGTGGGTGAGCCGTATGCAGGGAAAGTAGCTGTTGCGACAGTAATTCTGAACCGCGTAGCAAGCCCTGATTTCCCGAATACTGTTAATGGTGTTGTCTATCAAAAGTCTAATGGCTATTTTGCATTCACGCCTGTAAAAAATGGTACGATTAACCAACCTGCTGATGCTGCTTCAAAAAGAGCTGTAAATGAAGCGCTTGCCTTTAGAGGGCAAGGCAAAGGATCGTTATTCTTCTATAACCCAAAAACAGCTGTAAGTAAGTGGATCTTTTCACGCGAAGTAACGGTAACGATTGGTAACCACCGTTTCGCGAAGTAAACGTCTCGTGTAATGATAGTATTTCAAGAACCTAAAAAAATAAACATAGAAGCAGTGAATTCCTATAAATGGATTCACTGCTTTTTTGTTATGCAAAAAAGAGTAGGTTATGCAAAATTACATAAAAATCAAAGTTTAAAGGTTGAAAAAAGCTAAAAAAGTAATAGAAAAGCACCTAAATTCTATAAATAAAACTGGCACGAAAATTGCAATTATTTAAAATAGTAAGATTTTTAAGTAAAATGGAAGGAGGCGCTCTACTGGTTAATTTTTAAAAATTAGTACTCCATCAATGCTCGAACAAAATGTAAATGCTTACAATTGCTTGTTAATAAACGAATATCCGGATATAAAAGGAGAGATGGTTGAATTGGAGAATTCTACTCTTAAGCGCTCACTTGGACTATGGGCGATTGTTATGCTCGGATTGGGTTATATGACACCAACCATAGTGTTTGATACATTTGGAATTGTCTCTGAAGAAACAAATGGTGTTGTCCCACTTGCATACCTTGCAGCATTAGTTGTTATGTTATTTACCGCTATTAGTTATGGAAAAATGGTAAAGGTATTTCCGAGTGCTGGTTCGGCCTATACGTATACCCGGGAGACCATGAGCCCGCATCTCGGATTCATAGTCGGCTGGGCAGCGTTGCTTGATTATATATTGCTTCCTATGGTAAATGCATTGATTATTCGTATCTACATGGTATCTGTATTTCCGGAAGTGCCAGCCTGGATTTGGGTTGTCGCGTATGTTACGATCGTCACTGCCATTAATGCTTGGAGCATGGGGAAAACATCCAATTTAAATGCATTCCTCGTTATTTTTGAAGTGGTCTTAATTGCCGCATTTATTGTCCTTGCTATTGTCCAGCTTTCAAAAGGAATGGGGCAAGGGACGATTTTCACAACGGAACCGCTCTTCCATTCCAATATCCAACTAGGTGCAGTTTTGACGGGGGCAACCGTAGTTTGTTTCTCCTTCATTGGGTTTGATGCAGTAACCATGTATGCAGAGGAAGCCATTGACCAAAAAACGATGCCGAGAGCGATTATGTTGACTGTCTTTATTGGCGGTGCCATCTTTTTCCTTTGTAGTTATTTTGCCCAAGCCTTATTTCCAGATATTTCAGGTTTCAAGGTAACCGATGATACATTACCTGAAATCGGCTTGTTTGTGGGTGGCACACTTTTTAAATTGATTTTCCTATCTGGTGCTTTTGCTGCAACCGTAGCTTCTGGACTCGCCTCACATGCAAGTGTATCAAGGCTTTTGTACGTTATGGGACGAAATGGAGCCCTGCCTAAAAAGGCGTTTGGTTATGTCCATCCCAAATTCCGGACACCGGTTTTTAATGTCATCTTGGTTGGTGTGGTATCCTTACTTGCGATTGCTCCAAGTTTAGAGCTAATTTCTTCCTTTATTAATTTTGGGGCATTAGTTGCGTTTACGTTCGTCAACTTATCGGTCATTGCTCATTTCGTCTTCCGTCAAAAGAGATATAAAACGGCTAAGGATATTTTTTCTTATGTAATTATGCCGATCATTGGGGCTGGATTAACGGGAATTTTGTGGGCCAACTTACAATTTGATGCGCTTATTGGCGGGATCGTTTGGATTGTAATTGGTGTAGTCTATATGCTATTCCAAACAAGATTCTTTAAAATCAAAATTGCTGACTTAAATATTGATGACGCGGAAAGGACCTCTTCCCTTTAAGGCGGAAAATACACAAAGAAAAGTTACTTGAGCCAGGCTAATAGCCTGGCTTTTTGATTTTTTAAGAGGGTTATATGAAAGGCTGGGTGTGTATTACATTTTGTATTATATTGAGAATTTAAATGTATGCAGAATTGAATAATTCAATCATTTCTTCATAGCGCTTACCTCATTTTTACTAAATCACCATACAAAACCGCTACTTAATAATTGGCACGAAACTTGCTTTATTCATAGTAACAAAAAAAAATGAGGTGTTAGAATGGCAGTCGAATCTCTAGACATGAAGAATACGAAAGAAAGAGAACAGGATAATTCCCTTCTTGAGTTTCAAGAAACGTTAAAGGAAGCTGTTAACATCCTGAACTACCCACCCCAAGTATTCGAATTTCTAAAGAAGCCAATGAGATTTTTAGAAGTGAGTATCCCTGTGCGACTGGACAACGGGCAAACAGAAATATTCCAGGGTTACAGGGCTCAGCATAATGATGCCTCTGGTCCGACGAAAGGTGGAATTCGATTTCATCCAGACGTCACTCCTGATGAGGTTAAGGCGTTGGCAGGCTGGATGAGCTTGAAATGCGGTATTACTGACCTTCCCTATGGTGGTGCAAAAGGCGGGATTATCTGTGATCCTCGTAAAATGAGTTTAGATGAATTGGAGAGATTGAGCCGGGGTTACGTAAGAGCAGTTAGTCAGCTTGTTGGACCAACAAAAGATATTCCAGCGCCTGATATGTATACGAACTCGCAAATTATGGCGTGGATGCTCGATGAATATGACCATATCCGTGAATTTGACTCCCCGGGTTTTATCACAGGTAAGCCCATTGCACTTGGTGGATCGAAGGGCAGGGAAACAGCTACATCAAAAGGAGTTCTATATACACTGCAAATGGTATGTGAATTGAGGGAAATGCATTTAAAAGATACCCGTGTCATCATCCAAGGGTTTGGAAATGTCGGCAGTTACCTTGCCCAGTATTTATATGAGATTGGCGCTAAAGTAATTGGTATTGGTGATATGCTTGGCGGTTTATATGATGAAAATGGGCTGGATATACCCTATCTCCTGGAAAATAGAGATTCCTTTGGCATTGTTTCTAATCGCTTTAAAAGCTCGATATCGAACCAAGAATTATTAGAAAAAGAATGTGATATCCTCATTCCAGCAGCAATCTCCGGGGTTATTAATAAATATAATGCAAGTAAAGTTAACTGCAATATTATCATTGAAGCTGCCAATGGACCTACCACAAAAGAGGCGCTAAACATACTTGATGAACGGGAGATCCTTGTTGTCCCTGATATTCTTGCCAATTCCGGCGGCGTTATTGTCTCTTATTTTGAATGGTGTCAAAACAACCAAGGCTATTATTGGACCGAGGAAACAGTAGATGAGCGGCTCAAGGAAAAAATAACTGCCAGCTTTTTAAAGGTTTATCAGACCTCCAAAAGGTATGGTGTAAACATGAAAATTGCTGCTTATATTGAAGGAATCCAAAAGCTAGCAGAGGCCTCAAGGCTTAGAGGATGGTTGAAATATTAAAAAAATTCATCGAAAAAAGAGGAGGATGTGTGGTATGACACTAGATATATTATCTGAACAAAAAGAACAGCAGCTTTTACATTACTTTTGTTTAATTTCAAATAACCATCGCTATGATTTGACAATTGGTTATTCAAAGCAGTTTTTTGGAAAAGCGATGGTCACTTCGATTCAGTCTGGGAAAATGGTCTTACTTTGTCAAGAAGATACCAATTTAGACCATCATTGGGCAGAAAAACTGGGGATCGAAGCAGAGGATATTCCGGATTTTCAAGAATTCTTTAGTTCAGTATTACAAAGACGGCCTTTTCAGGAGCAGTATTAAACGTAAAAGAAGGGTGATGTACATGTACTATGGTGTAGTTCTTAGCCCGTGTTATGGGAAAGTGGAAAGGATTTCAATTAAGAGTGAGTCAAGAATTTATGAGTGGGAAACTTTATTTATGATTAAATCACAATCAGGCAAGGTCGAAACGGTTCAGACTAGTTTGAGTGGCGAAGTCGAATCGCTAGAAGTTCAGGAAGGGGATTATGTTATTCCCGGGATGGTTCTCGCCTATATAAAGGAAGATTTATTTGTTACCGGCAGCGATTAAATCCTAGAGAAAAGAAGATGGGGCACACATCTTCTTTTTTTGTGCCATAATTAAATTAAAATATTTCTAATAAAGTGATAGTATAAGGTAGATAAGGTGTTAAGGGGGAAGTAAACGATGTTTTCCGTTGCAATAGAAAAAGTAAAACCGATAATTTCAGTAGACGTGGATGAAAGTGAAGAAGTTTTTCGATCAACCTTATATAACCTTAAAGAACCCTTTTTATTTTTAAAAAGACAAGATCACCTATATGCCTATGTAATGATCGATAACCCAAAAAAAGAGACTGCATCGATTGAGGCTCTGCTTGAAGATGCGAAGTCGCTAGACAGTATCTGTCACCTTAGCGAACAGATTTCCTTGCCTGTTTTATTCCAAATTATTGGTGAACCCTTTGCTATTATTAGAGGTGAGGATGATAAACCTGCTGGCTATATTCGCAGAGAAGACGTTCTAGCCGAGTTGTTTAAACAGGAAAATAAAAGTGTCGATTTACTTAAGGTGATCCTAACCTCGATTCCAATGGGGATTTTTGTTTTAGATAAAGAAAAACGTATTATTAATTATAATGAAGCCGGTTTAAAAATGATTAGATCAACAGCCGATAAAGTTATGAATCTTCCTGCTGGAGAAATTTTTAGTCGTACCCATCTTGATAAGGTATTTGCAACTGGTAAGACTCTTCTAAATCATCTAGTAATCAAGAATGAGATCGGGATTCTCGTCGATTATAGCCCCATTTTAAATTATGAGAATGAAGTCGATGGCATCATCATTGTTGCCCAGGATTTGCCTATGGTCGAAGAAATGGCCATGGAAATTGAATATATTAAGGACTTAAATAAGGACCTACATGCAATATTGTCCAGCATATATGATGAAATTCTCGTGGTGAACAACAAAGGGGAACTCATCAGATTCAGTGAAAACATTATTCGTGATTTCTGGAAAGTGGATTTAAAAGAACTCATTGGAAAAAATATTCTCGAACTTGAGGACCAAGGGCTGTTCACACCTTCGGTCACAAGACTTGTTTTAGAAAAAGGAAAGAAGGTCTCAGTTGTCCAAGAAACGAAAGCAGGAAGAAAAATTCTTGCCGTCGGAAATCCGGTCTTTAATGAAAAGAATGAACTCGACCGGATTATTGTTGCTTCGCGCGATATTACTGAAACCACACGCCTTAAAAGTGAACTGCAGGAAATGAAAAAGATATCGGAACAATATAAGAAGGAATTAGATGATTTTAAAAGTAAGGATCGCTTTTTGAAAAAGCTCATATATTGTAGTCCGAAAATGGAGAAAGTTATTAATCAGGCTAAGAAAATTGCTGACTTTTCCTCGACAGTCCTTCTTTACGGAGAGTCTGGAGTTGGAAAAGAAGTAATTGCTCAAGCAATCCACCAATTAGGGAGGCGCTCATCGAAACCATTTCTTAAATTAAATTGTGGGGCTATCCCGGAAAGTTTACTCGAAAGTGAACTATTTGGTTATGCGAGAGGGTCTTTTACCGGTGCAGATAAAAATGGAAAAGAAGGCTACTTTAAACAAGCAGATGGAGGTATTTTGTTTCTAGACGAAATCGGTGAAATGCCAATCCATTTGCAGGTGAAACTATTACGAGTTCTGCAGGAGCAGGAAGTTATCCCGATTGGCAGTACCACTCCAATTAAGGTGAATGTGCAGATTATTGCGGCTACGAATAAAAAATTGGAAAAAATGGTGGAGGAAGGGACATTCCGAGAAGATTTATTCTATCGTTTAAATGTCATTCCAATCCACATTCCGCCATTAAGGGAACGGACAGAAGACATTTCGCTGCTCGCCTTTCATTTCTTGCAGCAATTAAATGAGAAATACGAGCGGAATTATCATCTTACACCTGATGCTATTAATGTACTTGAGTTTTATCCATGGCCGGGTAACGTTAGAGAACTGCAAAACATTGTGGAAAGATTAGTTGTCACTGCCGATCATCCTGCAATTGAGGCCGAGTTCGTCAGCCAATTTTTATCGTTAGGCTATGAACATAAAAAGATGAAGCCCGTTATATCGAGGGTCATTCCCTTACAGGAAGCCATAGATCATGTGGAGGAACAGTTGATCGTTATGGCGATGAACCAATACAAAACCACCACAAAAGCAGCCAAAGCATTAGGTATCAGCCAATCATCCGTTAGCAGAAAGTATCAAAAAATAGTAACCGAGAAAAATATTAAAATGGACAACTTATCTACCTTTTAATGAAAAGCTGTTTTAGATCTTATAGATCTGAAGCAGCTTTTTTATCTATGCAGAAAATCATAGGGTTATGCAAATTTGAATAGTCTTGATAAGAATAGTTAGAAAGATAACTATTAGGGTAGGTTTTATTCTTTGGCACGGTTCTTGCAATATTAGTTAGTGAGGGTGAATAAAGGAGGAATTAAAAATGGCCGAAGTAAAAAACCGAGTCGTAAATCTTAAGATGTTTATTGACGGTGAGTGGAAGGATGCCGAAAATCAAGAAACACGCCCAGTAATTAATCCTGCAAATGGTGAGGTTATTTCATATGCCCCAGAAGGAACGACCGCTGATGTCCGTACGGCAATTTTTGCAGCACGGAGAGCTTTCGAAGAAGGTGTTTGGTCCGGGATTTCTGCTCAGGAACGAGCCTCCTATTTATTAAAAATTGCTGACAAAATTGATGAATATGCCTCTGAATTAACCCAGCTAGAAACAATGGATAATGGGAAACCATTAAGGGAAGCGGGCTTTGATGTCGGGGATGCGGCTGCCTGTTTCCGTTATTATGCAGGCCTGATTACAAAGCCTGATGGACAGACCTATCATGTCGCCGATCCAATGCAAGCCATGGTTGTCCGTGAACCGGTGGGAGTTTGCGGGTTGATTGTCCCGTGGAATTATCCGCTGTTAATGAGTGTTTGGAAGATTGCCCCTGCCTTAGCCGCTGGGAATACCATTGTCTTTAAACCGTCCGAAGTGACACCAGTTACCCCGAAAAAGCTATTTGAAATTTTTGAAGAGGTAGATTTGCCAAAAGGGGTGGCTAATATGGTATTGGGTGCTGGAGTGGTTGTTGGAAATGAAATCGCTTCCCATCCTGAGGTCGATATGATTTCGTTTACCGGCGGAACGAAAACGGGTAAGCATATTATGAAAACAGCAGCTGACACGATGAAAAAGGTATCTTTAGAGTTAGGCGGCAAATCGCCGAATATCATATTTGAAGATGCTGATTTTGAAACAGCAGTCGATTATGCCCTATTTGGCATCTATGCTGGTTCCGGTCAGGTATGTTCAGCGGGTTCAAGAATTCTTGTCGAGGAAAGCATTTATGATAAATTCGTGCATCGTTTTGTTGAACGGGCCAAGCAAATTCAAGTAGGACCTGGTGATGACCCTGAAACAGAGATGGGTCCGCTTGTCAGTCAGGAGCACTTAGAAAAAGTTCTTTCTTATATAGAAATAGGCAAGCAGGAAGGTGCGACAGTTGCCTGCGGTGGAAATCGGATTGTTAGGAACGGCTTGGAAAAAGGCTATTTTGTTGAACCAACTGTGTTTGTTGATGTGAACCAAGAGATGAGAATTGTCCAAGAGGAAATCTTCGGTCCTGTTGTAGTGATTCAAAAGTTTAAGGATGAAGCCGAAGCTATTAAACTTGCGAATGGTACGGTTTATGGGTTAGCCGGAGGTGTATTTACCAATAATGGTGCAAAGGGTTTACGGGTTATTAAAAAGCTGCGCGCTGGAATTACTTGGGTGAACTCCTATCATCCTACTTATAACGAAGCACCATGGGGCGGATATAAGCAAAGTGGGATTGGCCGCAGCCTTGGAACGTTTGGACTCGAAGAATTTCAGGAAATTAAACAGATTAATATCAATTTACAAGTGGAACCGATTGGCTGGTTTTCTAAATAACTCACTACTAGGAGGAATATAAATTATGAGTATCGATTTAACACAAGAATTAAAAAGTAAGCAAAATCAAAATGTAAGTGAATATATTAATAGGGTTTTAAGCTTAATAGAAAAAGAGGAAATTAATGAAGAGGAAGCTGCCTGGATTACCAAAGAAACCGTAGACGGCTTCCGCGAGCACGTAAACCCGGGCTTTCTAGCTTATCGTAAAACCGTAACAAAGGATGGTCAATTTGCCGCTGTTGAATGGTCGGATAATGGTTCATGTTTTAAGGATGTCAATGGCAAAGAATATATCGATTGTCTAGGCGGCTTCGGCATTTATAACGTCGGTCATCGTAATCCAAAAGTTGTGAAGGCGGTAACTGATCAGTTAAAACGTCAGGCGCTTCATAGTCAGGATTTGCTGGATCCACTTCGAGCGATGTTAGCAAAAATCCTAGCTGATATCACTCCAGGCGATTTAAAGTATGCCTTTTTTACAAACAGCGGGACAGAAAGTGTTGAAGCGGCATTAAAGCTTGCAAAAATGTACAGTGAGCGGTCAACGTTTATCTCGACAACTCGTGCATTCCACGGGAAAAGTCTAGGCTCACTGTCAGGTACAGCGAAAGGAATGTTCCGTAAACCATTCTTACCGTTAATACCTGGCTTCCGTCATGTGCCTTTTGGCGATATTGATATGATGAGAAAAACCTTTGAGGTCTGCGCTTCCGTTGGAGAAGATGTGGCAGCCGTTATTTTAGAACCAATTCAGGGCGAAGGGGGAATCATCCTTCCGCCGGAAAATTATTTAAAACAAGTCCGAGAACTTTGTGATCAATACGGATCCTTGCTTATTTTTGACGAAGTGCAAACGGGAATGGGCCGGACAGGAAAAATGTTTGCGGCGGAATTGTATGAGGTTGTACCTGATATTATCTGTTTGGCAAAAGCATTTGGCGGCGGTGTAATGCCAGCTGGTGCTGTTGTTGCTACTGAAAATGTCTTCAAGAGTTGGTTTGATAATCCGTTTATGCATACAACAACCTTCGGTGGGAACCCATTAGCATGTGCGGCAGCAATTGCGACCATTGGGGTTTTAATTGAAGAAAAGTTACCAGAAAGAGCAGCGGAAGTCGGTGCTTATTTCCTTGAAGAACTGAAAAACGCTGCAAAAGGTCATGAAGATAAAGTTCAAGAGATTCGTGGTCAAGGGTTAATGATTGGCATTGAATTTTATCAAGATGAAATTGGCTACGAAGTCTCGAAAGGAATGTTTGATAGAGGGGTCCTTGTTGCAGGGACATTAATTAATTCGAAAACGATTCGCATCGAGCCAGCTCTAACAATTAGTTATGATGAGGTCAAAAAAGTGGTCGCTACATTCAAAGAAGTACTCGAACAAATAAATGACTAACGATTTTTATTAAAGGGGGAGCACGAAAGTGGAAAAGAAATTTGTCAAGCTCCAAACAGAGATACCTGGGCCGAAATCAAAGGAAATATTGGAGCGAAGAAATAAATTTGTCCCAAAAGGAATCAGTAATAACTGCCATTCCTTTGTTAAAAAAGCACAAGGAGCCCTGGTAGAAGATGTAGACGGTAATTGTTATATCGATTTTGCTGGTGCTATTGGAACGATAAACGTTGGCCATTCCCATCCTAGAGTGGTTAGGGCGCTTCAGGAACAAGCGAGTCAATTTATCCACACAGGCTTTAATGTGATGATGTATGAATCGTATATAGCTTTAGCCGAGCGGCTTTGCCAGCTTGCCCCGGGTGATTTTGAGAAGCAGGCCGCTTTTTTTAATAGTGGCGCGGAAGCTGTAGAGAACGCCGTAAAAATTGCCAGGAAGTATACAAAGCGCCAAGGAATTGTTTCGTTTACAAGGGGGTTCCATGGCCGGACGTTAATGACAATGACCATGACAAGTAAAGTAAAGCCGTATAAGTTTGGCTTTGGACCATTCGCTCCAGAGGTGTACAAGGCACCATATCCCTATGTGTACCACCGCCCAGAAGGAATGGATGAGCAGCAATATAGCGCCATGATTATCGAGCAATTTGAACAATTTTTACTGGCAGAAGTTGCACCTGAAACAATTGCTGCTGTCGTAATGGAACCTGTTCAAGGAGAAGGCGGGTTTATCCTGCCTGACACCGCCTTTGTTAAACGGGTCAGGGAAATTTGCACACAGTATGGCATCTTGTTTATTGCCGATGAAATCCAAACCGGGTTCGCGCGGACTGGTAATTACTTTGCGATTGATCATTTTGGAGTTATTCCTGATTTAATAACGATATCGAAATCAATGGGGGCTGGCGTTCCTATCAGCGGCGTGATTGGTCGGGCGGAAATTATGAATACTGCTGAGGTTGGCGAAATCGGAGGAACCTATGCTGGAAGCCCGCTCGGATGCCGGACAGCGCTGACGGTATTGGACATTATTGAAAGTGAACAACTTAATGACCGGGCAAGAAAAATAGGCGACCGCGTGCTTGAAAAGATGCACCTTTTTGCAGAGCGTTTCGAGGCGATTGGTGATGTCCGCGGTCTAGGTGCGATGTGTGCGATGGAAATGGTCAAGGACAGACAATCCAAAACTCCGGATAAAGAAGCGACTGGAAAAATTGTGAAAGCTGCTGGTGAACGTGGCCTGATGTTACTTAGTGCAGGAATTTATAGCAATGTGATCCGCCTTCTCATGCCAATTACCATCACAGATGATCAATTGGAAGAAGGCTTACAAATTCTTGAAGAAGCAATCGAAGCAGTATATAAAAATGATCCTGCCTTATCTGTTGGAGGAGAATAAAAATGGATATTGTAAAGCAAAATTATCAAATTTATCCTATGTATCTTAATGGGGAATGGATTGGCAATGATTATGAGATTTTAACTGACATTATTAATCCAGCCACAAAAGAAGTGATTGGTGCTGTACCAACAGGTGGAGCTTATGAAGCAAAACAGGCAGTGGATGCTGCCCATAAAGCCTTCAAAATCTGGTCGAAGAAAACAGCGGAAGAGCGTTCACAGCTTTTGATGAAATGGTTCAATTTAATAGAAGAAAACAAGCATGAAATTGCTCGGATTATGACAATTGAGCAAGGCAAGCCACTAAAAGAAGCGCTTGGAGAGGTTCAGTATGCAAATGGTTTTATCTCTTGGTACGCAGAAGAGGGGAAACGGGTGTACGGTGAAACCATACCTGCAACACATCCAAATAAAAGAATACTAGTTAGAAAAGAACCAGTCGGTGTGATCGCAGCGATTACACCGTGGAATTTCCCGGCAGCAATGATTACGAGGAAAGTAGCACCAGCACTAGCAGCGGGCTGTACAGCCGTAGTAAAACCAGCTAACCAAACACCGCTTACTGCATTAAAAATGGCTGAGCTTGCGAATGAAGCAGGCATTCCTGCAGGTGTATTGAACGTGATTACTGGAAGGTCATCAGAAATAGGTGAAGTATGGCTGAAGGACCCACGGGTGACAAAGATTACCTTTACAGGGTCAACAGAGGTGGGAAAAACGTTGATGCGTGGTGCAGCGGAAACGGTCAAAAAGGTATCACTCGAACTTGGCGGGAATGCTCCATTTATTGTTATGGAGGATGCAAATTTAGCAAAAGCTGCTGAAGGACTTGTTCAATCAAAATTTCGTAATGCTGGTCAAACCTGTATTTGCACTAATCGTGTTTATGTACAAGAAGGTATTGCAGATGAATTTATTAAGCTTTTTCAAGCAGAATTAGAAAAGCTTAAAGTCGGTAACGGACTTGAAGAGGGAACGGATATTGGCCCATTAATTGATCAAGCAGCATATAAAAAAGTAGCAGAGCTGGTTAAGGATGCAGTTGAGAAAGGTGGGAAAGTCACTTATAGCGGGTCAAAGCCTGCTGGAGAAGATGGCTATTTCTATGCCCCAACGATTTTGACCAATATTAACGATGAGATGGAATGTATGAAGGATGAAATCTTTGGTCCACTCGCTCCGATTTCCACCTTTAAAACGGAAGAAGAAGTTATTGAACGGGCAAACAATTCCTGTTACGGATTAGCTGCCTATGTATATACAGAAAATTTAAGCCGTTCCTTTAGAATCACGGAACAGCTGGAGTACGGTATCATCGGCCTGAATGATGCCCTGCCTTCAGTCGTTCAAGCTCCATTCGGGGGCTTTAAGGAGAGCGGCCTTGGCCGTGAAGGTGGACACTACGGGATCGAAGAGTTTTTAGAAGTAAAATATATATCGATAGGTCTGGATTTATAGCAGCCTTTTTTCTTCCAGAAAACCACGACTAAAAGCCAGTGACACAATCAAAGCATGTCTGATTTTTGATTGTTTGTGCTGGCTTTTTCTTTGGACTCAAGAATGTAATTGTAGATTTATTTCCTTTTTATGGAGGATTAATAGTTTTTAAATAGAATCAAACTATTAATTTACTAATTTGAAAGAAAGGAGCCAGACAAATGGCGGGGCCGCTCCATCAATTAAAAATTGTAGATTTGTCGCGTGTGCTAGCGGGTCCTTATTGCACGATGATCTTAGGCGATATGGGGGCAGAAGTAATTAAAATTGAAAGTGTTGATGTAGGGGATGAAACACGAGGCTGGGGACCGCCCTTTGTAGAAGGAGAGAGTGCCTACTATCTTTGTGCAAATCGAAACAAACAGGGAATCACTTTAAACTTGAAAACACCACAAGGCCTTGAAATCTTAAAAAAGCTCGTTAGCGATGCTGATGTAGTAGTTCAAAATTTTAAGCCAGGAACGCTCGAGAGATTGGGGTTTGGATATGAGGAAATGAAGAAGGTTAATGAAGGAATTATATTAGCTTCAATTAGTGGTTTTGGCGCTACTGGCCCTTATTCCCATCTTCCGGGTTATGACTATATTATTCAAGCCATGTCAGGTTTGATGAGCATTACGGGTGAAAGGGATGGACAGCCTGCGAAAGTCGGAGTTGCCATAGCGGATGTACTCACTGGTTTATTTACTTGCATCGGTATTTTAGGCGCAATACAGCACCGAAGTAGGAGAGGCGAAGGACAGGAAATAGATATCTCATTATTTGACTCCCAGCTAGCTGCCCTAGTGAATGTTGCTAGTAATTATTTATGCTCTGGAATGGTTCCTGAGCGACTCGGTAATGCGCACCCGAATATTGTTCCATATCAAGTATTTGCAGCGAATGATGGTGATTTTATCATTGCAGTAGGAAATGACCGACAATATCGTAAACTAGCAACCCTTCTTGAAGATGAAGCCCTATTAATCAACCAATATAAAAAAAATTCAGGGCGGCTACAAAAAAAGGAGGACCTGGAAAAAATCATCTCAGCCAAAATAAGAACGAAATCAAGGGCCGAGTGGAAAGAGTTACTTGATGAAGCTGGGATTCCAAATGGCCCGATTAACAATGTGAAGGAGGCTTTGGATTCTGAACAAGCGATCGCAAGGGAAATGGTTGTGAAGGTAGAGCATCCAACTGTTTCGAACTTAATGCTTGTCGGCTCACCGTTAAAATTTTCAATAACGCCAGTAAAAATCGATACACATCCGCCATTGTATAGTGAGCATACCGAGGAAGTCCTAATGAAACTGGGCTATTCCAAGCATGAAATCGTACAAATGAAACAAGATCATATTATCTAAGGAGGAACTAAAAATGAATTTTTCTCTATCTGAAGAGCAAAAAAGCGTAAGAAAGGTGGTTCGAGCCTTTGTGGATCGTGAAATCATGCCCTATATCAAGGAGTGGGATGAAAAGGGTCATTTTGAAACAAACATCTTAACACGATTAGCAGATTTACAGCTGATGGGTGTTTGTATTCCTGAGGAATACGGTGGAGTTGGCATGGACTATAATACACTGGCGATTGTTTGTGAGGAGTTAGAACGTGGTGACACAGCCTTCCGAACCGCGGTATCAGTACATACTGGTTTAAACAGTATGACCTTATTGCAATGGGGGACAGAGGAGCAGAAACAAAAATACCTCGTTCCGCAGGCAGCCGGTAAAAAAATTGGTGCCTTTGGACTAACAGAACCGAATGCTGGCTCCGATGTGGCAGCCATGGAAACGACAGCTGTCAAGGATGGAGATTTCTATATTTTAAATGGATCAAAAACGTGGATCTCCCTATGTGATGTGGCTGACCACTTATTAATTTTTGCAAAAACAGACACGAAAGCTGGTCACCATGGGATCTCGTGTTTTATTGTCGAACGAACATTTGAGGGGGTGTCCTCAAAAGCGATAAAAGGAAAGTTAGGAATCCGCGCAGGGAATACAGGAGAAGTATTCTTAGATCATGTAAGGGTTCCAGTAGAGAATTTGCTGGGGTATGAGGGAGAAGGATTTAAAATTGCGATGTCCGCTCTTGATAATGGCCGGTTTACGGTTGCTGCAGGTGCGTGTGGCACGATCATGGCGTCACTTGAAGCAAGCGTCAAATATTGTGAAGAGCGAAAAACCTTTGGCAAAGAAATCGGCAAACATCAGCTGGTCCAGCAAATGATTGCGAAAATGTCTGCAAACCTTGAGATTTCGCGATTGCTAGTTTTTAAAGCTGGCTGGTTAAAAAATAACGGCAAACGCAACACGCAGGAAACATCCTTAGCAAAGTGGATTTCCTGTGACGCTGCCTTTGAGGCAGCTAACGATGCGGTCCAAATTCACGGGGCTTATGGCTTCTCAAATGAATTCCCTGTGGAGCGTTATTTACGGAATGCGAAAGCGCCTGTTATTTATGAAGGAACAAGAGAAATCCACACAATCATGCAAGGGGAGTATGCCCTCGGCTATCGTGAAGACAAACCCCTCCGAAAAATGCTGCCAGCCTGGCCGTTTGAAGAAAGTCTTATAAAAGGATAAATCTAAAAGGAACAAGTCATGTAGTCGTAAATCCAAACACATGCCTTGTTCTTTTTGTTTAATAAAGTTATTATCTTTTTTTAATATATAATTTACTTCAATTATTCCAACCTACTGTGTTACGATAGCGTAATAAAGCAAAAGGGAAATGAGGGTGGGGAAGTTGATTAAAACAATTTTGTTTGACGTAGATGGGGTACTTTTGAGTGAGGAGCATTACTTTGATGCTTCTGCCTTAACTGTTTGGGAAATGCTGATCAGCAGCAAGTACTTGGGTCTTGCACATGAGAAGTTTAAAACGAACTATAATGAAAATGAAATCAAAGAAATAAGAGTGCGGGTATTTGAAAAAGATCGTATTCTAAAGTTTATGAAATCACGCGGCCTCAATGCCAACTGGGACATGATCTACCTTTCATTCAGCCAGCAGCTAATCCACCTGCTCGCACAAATCAAGGATACCGAATTTGAGAATATCAATAGATGGTTTCAGGCACCAATCAATCGTGATACCTTAGTCGAGATGGGCAAGGTGTTGAGTAATAATCGTGTAGAGGTTGATTTCGATTTGTTTGTGAAGGAGTTTTCGCGTTCAGAGGCAACTAAGCAGGAGTTGTTTCATTATTTGAATGTGTTGGCTAAGGAAAAGCTTGGGATCGAAACTTCTATTTTCAACAAGGGAGAGCTGTGGTCGGTTTGTGAGCATGTTTCCCAGGAATGGTATGTAGGAGATAAAAATGTTTTTGCCTCAACTGGAAGACCATCGGTGCAAACCGGTAAAACAGGGTTCCTAGCAAATGAAACGACATTAGCCCCAAGGCAGGAAATTGAAGAGTTATTTCAATTCCTGAATGCATCAGGATTCATGATTGGAATAGGGACAGGAAGACCTGAGCTTGAAACCATACAGCCCTTTGAGCATTTAGATTGGTTGAAGCATTTTGCTGAAAATCGGATCATAACAGCTGATGAGGTATTAAAAGCGGAAGAATCACTTCCAGAACGCATGTCGCTATCGAAGCCGCATCCATTTACCTATATCATGGGGCTTCTTGGGAAAGAGACATCGGTACAAGAGTGTTTGAACACCAAATTACCACTTGAAAATGCGGATTCGGTTTTAGTCGTGGGAGACTCATTGGCAGACTTGTTAGCGGCGAGAAAGCTTGGCTGTCAGTTTGCTGCAGTGTTAACCGGCCTCTCTGGAAAAGATGCTCGAAGTGACTTTGAAAAGCATGAAGCAGATTATATTCTTGATACAGTACTCGATTTGAAAGGGATCTTAAAGGAAAGCTTTAAATGCCCGAGCTCCAAGTAATTTGAGAATTACGGTAAGAAAGAAAGCTTTAAATACCCGAACACTCAATAAAATCATGATTACTGTAAAAAAAGAACGGCTAAAATAAAGAAAAGGGATTGCTTCAGCGCAATCCCTTTTTACTTAATTAAATACTTTCTACCTTCTCTAATCCCATTCTCCCAGGTTCAAATGAGTCCACATTTGATAACTCCAGTACTTGGGCTTCCTCAAGTCCATCAATTAATTTTAAGACTTGAATGACATCGGCATTTATTGTTTTATCCACGGTTAATACCATGATTGCCTCACCGCCTACTTCCGTCCGGCCCACCTGCATGGTTCCAATATTGATCTGATGGTCGCCTAGGAGTGAACCTACCTTGCCGATCATTCCTGGAACATCACGATGCTTGATATATAATAAGAACTTTTCTGGTTTAACGTCAATTCGGTATTGGTTGATTTTGAGAATTCTCGCTCCATATCCGTTTAAGACCGTGGCACCGATTTTTGCTGTTTCTGATTCATTGGAGACACTAAGTTCCATATAATTAGCAAAACCTTTATTGGTCGCATTTTTAACAACATTATAAGAAACTCCTTGCTCTTTCAACAAATGAAGAGCATTAATTAAATTAACCGAATCACTTAAATGGTAGGAGAGGGCACCTTTTAACAAGGTACGAGTCAACAATTCTGTATCTTCATCGATTAAATCGCCATAATAATTGATTTCTATTTTTGTAGGAGCCTGCTTTTTTAATAATTGAATCACAAGCTGACCCATTTGGTCGCCAAGCAGCAGGTATGGCTGCAGTTTCGCTTGGGTTTCCCCAGACATTTGCGGCATATTAACAGCGTTTTGAATTGACTGAGTTTCGAAAATCTCAATAATCTCTGCGCTTACCTCTTGAGCCACCTTTTCCTGTGCTTCTACGGTAGAAGCGCCAAGATGTGGTGTAACAATGATATTCGGATTCTGTAATAATTCTGGGTCTGCAACAGGCTCCTTTTCAAAAACATCTAGCGCTGCACCTGCAACATGGCCAGACTGAATGGCTCTAACTAATGCCTTTTCGTCGATTACGCCACCGCGTGCACAATTGACAAACCGGACCCCTTTTTTGGTTTTTCGTAAGTACTCATCATTAATCAGTCCTCTTGTGTCATTCGTAAGGGGTGTATGAATCGTAATGAAATCTGATTCTTGAGCAATTAAATCGAGGCTTGCTTTTGTCATGCCTAGTTTTTTTGCTCGTTCTTCGGTCAGGTATGGATCAAACCCTAAAATGTTCATCCCAAAGCTTTTTGCCCGTTTCGCTACCTCAGTACCGATTTTTCCCATGCCGATTACGCCGAGTGTTTTTTTGTATAATTCCACCCCTTTAAAAGAGTTACGGTCCCATTCTCCGGAAACGGTCTTTTGATGGGCTTGAGGGATCTTCCGCGCTAAGGATAGCATCATCGCCAAGGTGTGTTCCGTTGCTGCTATCGTATTGGCGCCTGGTGCATTGATGACAATAATCCCTTTTCTCGTTGCGGCATTCACATCAATATTATCAACACCGACCCCTGCTCTTGCAATCACACGGAGACGGCCAGCTGATTTGAGCAGTTCTTCACTTACTTTTGTTTGGCTCCGGACAATCAAGGCGTCGTATCCACCAATGATGGTCTTTAACTCCTCCGTCTGGAGTGTTGGCTGGCGGTCTACTGTAAAATTTGGATTATCAATTAAGCTCTTCAACCCCGTATTGCTAATTCCATCTGTTACAAGTACTTTATACATGTTCGAAATCCTCCTTTATTTTCTAATAGGCTCTGTTAAACTTGGTTGTTGATTTTCGCTCCAATCAACTTGGCTATAAAATCAACAGTGACCTTTAACACAGCCTTCTAATAAAAAACGCCCCTCATAACAGACAGATTTGTCTTGTTATGAGGGACGTGAATAAACGCGTGGTGCCACCCTCGTTTGCTGCAGTATAAAGCAGCCTCAACAATTTAACGGTTAACAACCGGGCGTCGCCTACTTAATACCTTCAGCTGCCAGTTCAGAAGGGCTGGGCATCTTAAGAAATAGCACCGGTTCACAGCAACCACCGGTTCTCTGGAGCAATTTCTTAATGCCGTCTTCGTCATCACTTTATTTATAGAATATACCTAATTGAGTGAAATTTCAAAAATTAACTGAATATAGGGATTATTCTACAACCATACCTTCAGGATTGTAAAGGGATAAAGTAGAAAAATTTTTTAAATTAATAATGAAAA
>NZ_JBALOS010000035.1:0-12999 GCF_036962765.1 Neobacillus drentensis | reverse complement strand
GTCTACAACAGGAAAACAATTGTGCGTTTCACAAGGACATATATAGGAGGGGAAAACATGAAGGCAATCTCGATTGGGCTATTAGGTTTAGGTACTGTTGGTTGTGGTGTAGTAAAAATTATTAAGAAAAATCAAGATAAATTAATCCACCAAGTGGGGTGCCCAGTTGTTATCAAAAAGGTCCTTGTTCAGGATTTACATAAAATAAGATCCGTAGAGGTAGATACGAAGGTGTTAACCTCCAATGCGGACGACATCCTTTATGATGAAGAAATTGATGTAGTGATTGAGGTAATGGGCGGTGTCCAAGATACAAAAGATTATTTAATTACTGCCCTGCGGCAAGGCAAGCATGTTGTCACTGCAAATAAGGATTTAATGGCTTTACATGGTTCAGAGCTATTAACGGTTGCTTCAGAACACGGCTGTGATTTGTTTTATGAAGCAAGTGTAGCTGGAGGGATCCCGATTCTTCGCGGTTTAGTCGATGGACTTGCCTCTGATCGTATTAAACAGTTAATGGGAATTGTTAATGGAACAACCAATTATATCCTAACGAAAATGAGCGACGAAGGCCGGTCCTATGACGAGGTCCTTAAGGAAGCACAGGGGCTTGGGTTTGCAGAAGCGGATCCAACATCAGATGTTGAAGGATTAGATGCAGCTCGTAAAATGACCATTTTAGCAACATTGGGCTTTTCCATGCATATCGATTTAGAAGATGTCCAGGTTTCAGGGATTTCGAAAGTTACAGATGAAGATTTGCGCTATGGAAATCAATTGGGATATACTATGAAACTAATAGGCTATGCTCATCGTGAAGGGGAGAAAGTCGAGGTTAGTGTTGCACCAACTTTCCTATCCAATAATCATCCGCTTGCTTCCGTTCAAAATGAGTATAATGCCGTTTATGTCTATGGTGAGTCGGTCGGAGAAACCATGTTTTATGGACCAGGTGCTGGAAGCCTGCCAACAGCAACAGCTATTGTTTCAGACTTAGTGGCGGTCATTAAAAACCTAAGGCTTGGGGTAAATGGAAGAAGTGCGATAACACCACAATATCCAAAACAGTTAAAAGATAATGATGAAAAATACTCAAAATATTTTTTAAGAATTCATGTACAGGATGAAGTAGGCGTTTTCGCTGATATCACTACTATTTTTGCAAAGAATGGGGTCAGCTTTGAAAAAATCTTACAGCTTCCTGTTAAGAAAAATGAAACATCAGAAATTGTATTAGTAACACATCGAGCATCGTTAACCAATTATGATCAAATTTTACTAGAATTAAATGATTTACAAGCGGTTAAGGAAATAAAAAGTGCGTATCGGGTGGTGAGGGAGTCGTTATGAGATGGCCAGGATTATTAGAAGCGTATAAAGAATACTTACCAGTAAATAATGAAACTCCTTTACTTTCATTAAATGAAGGTAATACTCCATTAATAAAGCTTGAACGACTATCAAAGGAATGGGACGTTGAACTTTATGTGAAAATGGAAGGGGCCAATCCAACCGGATCTTTTAAAGACCGCGGAATGGTAATGGCTGTTGCTAAAGCCATCGAGGCAGGTAGTAAAACGATTATTTGTGCCTCAACAGGAAATACTTCTGCTGCGGCTGCAGCATACGCAGCGAGGGCAGGAATTAAATGTATTGTCGTAATCCCTGAGGGGAAAATTGCGATGGGTAAACTAGCGCAAGCGATGATGTATGGAGCTGAAATTATTTCAATTGCAGGAAATTTTGATGAGGCCTTAAAAATGGTCCGCAATATTAGTGAGGAAGAACCAATCGCCCTCGTTAATTCCGTCAATCCTTATCGAATAGAGGGACAAAAAACAGCGGCGTTTGAAGTAGTTGACCAACTAGGGGATGCGCCTGACATTTTTGCGATCCCGGTAGGTAATGCCGGTAATATTAGTGCTTATTGGAAGGGTTTTAAAGAATTTTCCGTTAAAAGAGGTACTGGTTTACCAAGAATGTTTGGGTTTGAAGCTGCTGGAGCAGCGGCTCTTGTTCATAATCGTGTTTTTGAAAATCCTGAAACTATTGCAACAGCGATCCGAATTGGGAATCCAGCAAGTTGGGATTTAGCGGTTTCTGCTGTTCAAGAATCAGAGGGGCAGTTTGATGAAGTTAGTGATGAAGAAATCGTGGCAGCCTATAAAAAAATAGCGTCAACTGAAGGGGTTTTTGCTGAACCTGCCTCTTGTGCTTCGATTGCCGGAGTCTACAAGAATATCCAAAATGGGAAAATCAATAAGGGGACAAAAATCGTAGCTGTCCTAACAGGTAATGGCTTAAAAGACCCGGATACGGCAATTAATAGCAGCATGGTTACCCCCATTCAATTACCAAATGATGAAAAAGCTGTCACACAACACATTCGAGGAGTTGTCCATAGATGACCCTACATGACCGCTTTGTAATCAAAGTACCAGCAAGTACAGCTAATCTAGGCCCAGGCTTCGATTCAATGGGTCTTGCAGTGGATTTGTATTTGACGTTAGAAGGAGAGAAAAGTGTAAAGTGGGAGATTCAGTCTGTAAGTGCTGAATTGAAGGACTTCCCAACGGATGAGACCCATTATATCCTCCAAATTGCTCTGAAAACAGCTGCAAACTATGGAATCGAGTTACAGCCTTGTAAAATCAAAGTGGACAGTGACATTCCTTTAGCCCGTGGACTTGGTTCAAGTGCAGCGGCAATTGTTGCGGGGATTGAACTTGCTGATACAGTTGGAAAAATCGGTTTAACACACCAAGAAAAGCTGCTTATTGCTACTGAGATTGAGGGGCATCCTGATAATGTGGGTGCATCCCTTCTCGGAGGATTGGTTATCGGTTCCTATCAGCAAAACGATGTAGACATGCTCAGCATTTCTAATATTTCGTTTGAGATGGTTGCTGTCATTCCAGATGAAATTCTTTTAACGAAAGACTCTCGTGGGGTTCTTCCTTCAGCATTTTCTCGCGAAGCAGCGATCCAGGCTTCCTCAACAGCTAATCTTTTGGTTGCTGCCCTTTTAACTCAAAACTGGAAGTTAGCAGGAAAAATGATGGAGCAAGATCTCTTTCACCAGCCATACCGAAAACCACTCATTAAATCTTATCAGGAAATAGAGGAATTGGCTAAATCACTTGGTGCTTTCGGAGTGGCACTGAGCGGTGCAGGACCAACTGTTCTGTGCTTTACAGAGAAAGGGAAGGGGAGGTTTGTTGAACAAGGGTTGAGAAGTGAGTTTTCAACGATGTCGACAAAGATCCTTCAAATTGATTATAGTGGAAGCAGTGTTAAAACAGTGGAGAGATTTGTAAAATAGTCTCTCCACTTTTATTTGGCATTCTTTTGAAGGAATTGCTCAAATTTTTGCTTGTTTAAAGGTTTACTGAATAAGTATCCCTGCATTTGAACGCAGTTTTTCGATAATAAAAAATCTTTTTGGTATTCTTCTTCAACTCCCTCAGCGATTACTTTGAGGTGAAGACTACGTGCAAGATTAATAACCGCTTCAGCTATCTCTGAATTTGCAGTATCTTCATGAATATCCTGAATAAAAGATTTATCAATTTTTAAGATATCAATGGGCAAATTTTTTAAATAGCTTAAGGATGAATAGCCTGTTCCAAAATCATCAATGGAAATAGCTATGCCCATATTCTGAAGGGTCTTTAATGATTCAACGATTTCGGAAGAATTGTTCAAAAGAATGCTTTCGGTAATTTCGATTTCAAAGTTCCCACATCCCAATTGACTTTCTTCTAGAATTTCTTGAACCTGTTTTACCATACTGCGTGGTTCTTGAAATTGACGAGCGGAAAAATTAATCGAAACAGATAGCGGGTTGGAACGGGTACGATTCCACTTACTAACCTGTTGACACGCCTCCTTCATGACAAATTCCCATAATGAATGGATTAAACCGATATCTTCAGCTATCGGTATAAATAGGTCAGGTGAAACGTTTCCTAATTCTTCGTCGTGCCATCTTAATAGTGCCTCCATTCCAAAAATCATCCCTGTTTCAACATTAACCTTCGGTTGATAGTACACTTCCACACTCTCAGTTTCAATGGCTTTCCGTAGTCGTGCTTCAAGCTTTGGCCTTTCGATGCTCGTTTGGATTAATTTTTCAGAATAAACGATGACCTTATTTCCCCCCAGCTTTTTAGCTGAGTACATTGCAAGGTCTGCATAAACGACCAGTGTATCCATATTGTTGGTATGTTCGGGAAATAAACCAATACCGCAACTGGCACCGAGATAAATTTCGTTGCCATCTAATAGATATGCTTTTTTTAGGTTATTAACGACTTTTTCAGCAGCAGCCTTTGTTTCAATAAGACTTTGACTTAATAACAAAATAATAAATTCATCGCCGCCCTGCCTGGTAATAATCGTATTTTCACTGGGTAAACTCTCCTTAATCCGTTCGGCAACCATTTTCAGTATTTCATCACCTTTGTTATGTCCAAAGGAATCATTCACTTGTTTAAAACGATCGATATCGATAAATAAAACGGATACCGTGTCACCAGTTTCGTTTGCTTGGTCAATATAGGATTTTAACTTTTCTTGTAAATACCTCCTGTTTAACAAACCAGTTAAGGGGTCATGATATGCCTGGTATTCAATGAGTGCCTTGCTCTTATTCAAATCAGTAACGTAACTTTGCAAATCCTTCGATAATGCGTTCACATTTTCTGTAAGCAGACCTAATTCATCTTTTCGTTTTAAGTTCAAAATATTTCCGAATTTTCCTTGTGCAATTTCATTTACCTGCTCAACAATATAACCGATGGGCTGTGTAATGGAACGGGAGAAAATCAAACTGATGATTAAGACTATAATCATAATCACGAAGGAGAGTAATAAATGAACAAATAGTTCACGCATCAGTTCCTCCTTAATGAGTCCGTAATTATAGACAAGACCAATTACAAATGGCTCTGAGGGGGTTGAATAAACGGGAACAAAGGTTTTCATCAAATTCTTACCCTTGATTTGATTTCGATAGGAAAGGACATGTCTTGTATTTATCGCCCGTTTGATAAAAGATGCATCTACTTTTTCGTTACGATATTTATAGGAGCCATACCAAATTTGTTGGGCGGATATCCGAATATAACTATTACCGTTTAAATGAACAATTTCTTTTTTTTTGCCAAAGTTTTTGGGATTGAACACAGTGATTTCTAATACACCGCGCTCTTTGGTAAAACCTTTAATAACCTCCCCTGGGCCAAACTGTCTTTCATACTCTAATACTTCGTTGTCACGAAAGTAAGGATTGATTATATAGTTAGTCGTTCCATCAAAAAAGTAGCCCCATTTATCAGTATGATCAGGATTTGATGAAGCAACCTCAATAGGCCCAGACCAAAAATGCGGCAGGGTTAACCCTTTTCCAACAGAAACAGGGGTTAAAGCGAATAGTTGTTGGAAGGCATCATACCAGTATCCCCAACCCTTAGTTGACATGTTAATTTCCTTAGAATCTGAGGATCTAACACCAATAATATCATCGTCTGTTTTCGCTAACAGGGTTATATGGGATACCATTACTTCTTGAGCCAGTTTTTTTAGCTGTTCATTTGTAATATCCTGATAATTTGGTGGCAGTGCATGTTTTATTGCCAACGAAGCCATCCTTAAATTTCTGCCAAGTATATCTTCAACATACAATGAGCCGTCTCGAATATTTTCAACTTGGAATGACACTTCTTTTGTGATCATATCAATTTCTCTTTCATTATTGGCTAGCAGCTGATTTTTTGAACGAATATAATGAATGGTATTATTAGTTAGTAAAATAAAAAAAACTAACATGCAAAAAATCAGGGGCATCTTTTTTTTGATTGACAATGACGTAACACTCCATTTAGCTGTGACCCACAGGATATTACTTGGATAAGTCACAACTATTTTTGTTATTTATCTCTTTTGTGCACTTAACCTTTTAATCCTTCTAGCCATTCTTGGTAACATTCAGCACAAAGCAATTCATCTCTTTCTTGATTTGACGATATAAATGAGACATAGTGCAACTGTCTTTCTTCAATTTCATTGGCGCAATAGAAACATTTTTCAGGCATTGGAAATCCTCCTTTAGGTAGTTTTATTAGATAGTTTTTTCCATTATTTATTTTTCTTACATAGAAAAAATCTCCACGTATGTTTTTAATTTTTTGGTACGTATAAATGATAAGACTTAAATGAAAGTAGGAAGGATGGAAGAGAATGGAGTTTTTAAATAAAGTGGTCATTGTAACAGGAGCAGCCAATGGAATTGGACGAGGGGTGGCTGCTGCCTTTGCACAAGCCGGTGCTAAAGTCGTTCTGGCTGATGTGGAATTAGAAGCAGGTAATCAAACCGCAGAGGAGATTCGAAATCGTGGAGGAGAAGTCCTGTTTATAAAGACGGATGTTAGAAGGGAAGAAGATGTTGTTCGGCTAATTGATGTAACAAAACGGACGTATGGGCAAATTGATATTTTAATTAATAATGCAGGTAAAGGTATGTTTAAGTCTCTCTTTGAATTATCACTCGAAGAATGGGACGATGTGATGGATACGAATTTAAGAAGTGTTTTCCTCTGTTCTCGTGAAGCAGCCAAATATATGCGGGAAAATGAATCTGGTGGATCTATTGTGAATATCGCATCAACACGAGCACTTATGTCAGAACCAAACTCAGAAGCTTATGCAGCTTCAAAAGGGGGGATCGTTGCGTTTACGCATGCCTTGGCAGCGTCCTTAAGCGAAGAACGGATTACGGTCAATGCGATCTCACCAGGTTGGATCCATAATGGGGATGATTCACAATTATCAGCACTAGACCATGAACAGCATTTCTCGAAGCGAGTCGGTAAACCGAGTGATATTGCCCGTGCCTGTTTGTATTTAACCAATCAAGCAAATGACTTTGTTACAGGAATTAATTTAATAGTAGATGGTGGAATGACGAGAAAAATGATTTACGAGGAATAGAACAAGTTGATAATATTCAATAAAAGGGAGAACAAATTGTTCTCTCTTTTGAAATAGGCTAATTCTAGGCATTTTCCTTTTTTTGAGCAAGATTCAATGCCGTATCTGACACTGTTAAGTCAATGAAGGACTAAGGTTCCATGAAGGCCTTAATGCTTCGTCATGTATTTTCCCTCCAACGCCGAAATACTTTACCTGATTAGATTTTCTTATTTATCCATTTTTATGTACCTATTAGACGGGTTTGTGTTGGCCGCCGCCAACCAAATCCACGGCACCTTCAATAAATAATTTTGATAACAGGGACTGCGTTTTATTAATGTTGTAGATTAGATAGAAATATCGTTCATCATTAAAACCATTTATTTCATGCATCTTAAGCATGTTTTGGGCGGAATATTCTCTTGCAGCGATTTCTGAAATAATCGAAATGCCGATGTCTTGAATGACGAACTGCATCAAACTCTGCCCGCTTTCTGTATAGGCAATGATTTTTAATTGGCCCTTATGAATGTTATTTTTTTTAAGAGACCGCTCCAAAAGTGCATTGGTTCCGGAGTTAGAATTACGCATTACAAATGGATAATGTAAAATATCCTCAATGGAGACGGGGCCAACAATTTCGTTTCGGTTCGATGTAATCAGCACTAATTTTTCTTTTAATAAAGGAATATAGCAAAGTTTGTCGTTGTCATATTTATCACCCAAAATACCAACGTCCACGGATCCATTCAGCACCTTTTCGGCAACAATTTTTGAAGAGGATTGGTGGATATGGAATGTTACTTCAGAATACTGTTCCCGAAATCGTTTCACCATTCTAGGAATCATAAATTGCCCAGGAACAGAACTTGCTGCAATCCGAATCATGCCCCGAAGGTCCGTCATCCCCTCTTTAAGATCTAGCAATGCTTGGTCTTTAATCAGTAAGAGTTTAAGGGCCCATTGGTACAAACGTTCCCCCTGTGGAGTAAGAATACTCTCCCTTCCGACTCGATCAAATAGCTTTATATTTAACATTTTCTCTAATGCCTGGATGTGGGAACTAACCGTTGATTGACTTAAAAAAATATCATCTGCTGCCTTTGAAAAGCTTCTGTGTTCGACCACTTTTGTAAAAACATACAACTGATGCAAATCCATTCCTATCTTCTCCTTGGCTATTCATATAACCGATTCATATGTATTGGTAAAATGAGTTTATTATAACATTTCCTGATTATGAAATGATTAACAGATATGTATTGTTTATGACTTATGGCGAAGCACCAAGTGAATAATAAGAAGGAGTGTCAGTTCTACACTCCTTCTCTTTCTAAGACATATTGAGTAAGATTTTCCTTTGAGAGGCATAAATCTAATATCCATGGCCATTTCCCATGTCCTGACTGTGTATTGATGTGACCTGCATTAGTTATTGTAATGGAAGGGAGTCCAAGGTTAAGAAAACGTCTTGAATCCTCGATGCTGCAATAGGGATCATTGGATGAATGGATAAATAAGGTGTGTTCTGATATTTTCTGTAGATGGCTTCTATCCAAAGGCACAGGATAAAAGGATTTTGCTTCACTGAGTATGTGATTTGGAGAAGGCGGTGCAACTAAAATAACTTGCTTGGCAATTGGTTTGATTTGTGTAGAAGCATAATGGAGCCACAATAAGCATCCAAGACTGTGTGTAATAATTGTTAAATTTTCTTCATCTGGAATTGTCTTCAGTGTTGTAGACAATTCCTTCAACCAAACACTCTTATTTGGAGAATCAAAGTTTGGAAAGGTCGGGTAGAGTACATGATAATTCCTTCTCCTTAACTCATTAGCCAGCCACGTTTGCCAATGATCGGGTCCACTCCCGCCTAAGCCATGGATGATAAGAAAACTTTGTTGGTCCATTTTATCTCCACCTTATCATTATAATTTACTATTCCGATGAAAAAACTTGGTTTTATTTTATAAATTATAATTCTTTTAGATAAAAAGGGCAACTATCATATTTACTTTTTTTATATACAAGATTTACTGGCGCGTTTGGAATCCTTTACGTTGAAATAAATTTGCTTTTGAATGGAAAAACAATCAATATGAATGGGATAGGTTAAATAGAAAGTAGGGGTATTTTTGTTAGATTTTTTATCATTGGGTATTTCAGAACCGATTGTGGAAAAATTACGCGGTCAAGGTATTGCGAAACCAACACCGATTCAAGAACAAGCGATTCCATTTGTGATGAATGGTCATGATATTATTGCACAAGCGCAGACAGGAACCGGAAAGACGTTTGCTTTCATCCTGCCAATTTTAGAAAAAATTAATCGTGAGGATGGGCATGTTCAAGCGCTAATTGTAACACCAACGAGAGAACTAGCATTGCAAATAACAGAGGAAATTGAAAAACTTATTTCTGACATTAACGGTGTCGATGTCCTTGCGGTATATGGCGGCCAGGATGTTGATAAACAGCTAAAAAAATTAAAAAGGGGGATGCAGATAGTCGTAGGAACACCCGGGCGACTCTTAGATCATATTAGACGAGAAACCATCCGATTATCAGAAATCGCTTACCTTGTTTTGGATGAAGCTGACCAGATGCTCCATATTGGGTTTTTGAACGAAGTCGAAGATATTATTAGAGAAACACCTGCGAGCAGGCAAACGATGCTTTTTTCAGCAACCATGCCGCCCGAAATTCGTAAACTAGCAAAAAAGCATATGCGTGAACCGGAATATATTCAAGTCGAAAAGACGCAAGGACCAGCTGAAAATGTTAAGCAATTAGCGATTCACACGACTGATCGTGCCAAACAAGCCACGCTTATTCAATTGGTCGAAACGTATCGTCCTTTTTTAGCGGTTATTTTCTGCAGGACCAAACGCCGAGTTAGTAAGCTGTTTGATGTGCTGAAAGCAAACGGTTTTTCTTGCGACGAATTACATGGTGATTTGTCCCAGGCCAAGAGAGAGCGTGTAATGAAGCGTTTTAGAGATGCTGATGTTCAATTGCTTGTTGCCACAGATGTGGCAGCACGAGGACTTGATGTTGAAGGGGTCACTCATGTGTTTAATTATGATATCCCTCAAGATTCAGAAAGTTATGTCCATCGAATAGGCAGGACAGGCAGAGCAGGAATGACAGGGCTTGCGCTAACTTTTTATACTTCCGAAGACCGGCCCATGCTTGACATGATTGAAAAAGAATTAACCATAACAATAAAAAAACAAAATCTAGACAATACTGATGGCAAGGATGCTAAAAAAGTTCCATCTATTGATCAGAAAGAAAAGCAAGATGTGATGAAGAAAAATCCGTATAACCGCAATCAGAATCGCAAGCAATCGGACAAAAAGGATAGAAATCATGAAGGTAGAGTCAAATTTGAGAGTAAATCTGAGGGTTCACGAGATTCAAAAGGGGAACGAGGCTCCAAAAGACAAGTAACTAAATCCCTCTCGAAAAGTGGAACAAAGCAGAAGTCCTTTAACGTAAAAGAAACACCGAATCAATCATCTTCCTTAAAGACTAAAAGAAACAGCAGGAATCAGGGTATGGGAAGAAAAAGTTAAAAATTAGTGTAAAGGGATTATGACTGTGTCATAATCCCTTTACACATGGCAAGACAAATTTTTTTCACAAAGAATAGAGAGAGATTCCTCCGATTAGAACTTTTGAAATTAAATCATATAAAAATGGCATATTTGGAATAACGGGTTTAATATCCATGTTTCGGTTCATGAAATCCCTAAGTGGGAAGCCATTATAACGGCCGCCATAAACACCTGTTACTTGAACGGTTCCACCCTTAAGTACGGACTGGGAAGTAATAACGATACCGCCTGGAGCGGAAATCAACAGGCAAGTTTAACAGAACCATAACATAAATAATTTCCCCTTTTCTTCTTGCCTTTTATGCAAAATAAAAAATTTCATTTAGTTATGAAAATACGTCAATAAAAAATGGAACTGAAATTTATTCAGTCCCATTCGAGTATTATCCATCAATGCTAATCCCTGTATTCGATTTTACGAGTACTTCATCGTATCTCTTCACATCTGCTTTTTGGCTTGAGAAGATGGTTCCCAGATAGCCTGCAATAAATCCGAGTGGAATCGAGACAATTCCAGGGGTGGTATATGGGAACCATGGTTCTCCGACAAAAATAGCTTTTCCTACTTCAGGGCTGAAAACATTCGGGCTGACGATTACTAGGCCGATTGCTGAAATAAGCCCAACCAGCATAGCCCAAATTGCTCCGGTTGTGTTGAAACGTTTCCAGTAAATAGTATATAGGATGACCGGAAGATTAGCACTTGCTGCGACTGCAAAGGCCAGTGACACCAGGAAGGCAACATTCAGAGTTTGTGCCCCTAAAGCTAGAATAATTGAAATAACCGAAACGCCAACGGCTGCCCAGCGAGCCATTCCAACTTGCTGCTTTTCAGTTGCTTTTCCTTTTTTTAGGATAACGTTATAGAAATCATGTGCAAATGCAGAGGCAGCTGTCAGAACAAGTCCAGCAACTACGGCGAGAATGGTTGCAAAAGCAACTGCTGATATAAAAGCAAACAGCATATTTCCACCAAGCGCTTGTGCTAAAAGTGGAGCAGCCATATTTCCTGCAGGGTTCGCAGCTACAATTTCACTATTGCCAACAAAAGCTGCAGCCCCGAAGCCAAGGAAAATGGTCATTACATAAAATAGGCCAATAATCCATGTCGCATAAACGACCGAGGAACGAGCAGTTTTGGCATCCTTAACGGTAAAGAAACGGACAAGAATATGCGGCAAACCTGCTGTTCCAAGAACTAGTCCCATGTTTAGTGAAATCGTATCAAGACCAATTTTATATTTTACACCAGGGTTTAAGAAGGATTCCTTTAATGGTGTAGCGGTTTTCATTTGCGCAAACATATCGGTGATACTCCAGTTAAATTTTGAAAAAACAATGATCGAGATTACTAAGGTACCGCCCATTAAAAGAACTGCTTTAATAATTTGTACCCAACTTGTGGCGTGCATTCCTCCAAAAATAACGTACACAGTCATTAGAACCCCAACGATTAAAACAGATGTAGTATATTCTAAACCAAGTAATAATTTAATAAGTGCTCCTGCACCAACAAGTTGTGCGATCATATAAAAAATCGAAATGGTAACCGTGTTCATAGCAGCGAAACCACGAACTTTTTTAGCATCAAAACGAGCGGCAATCATATCAGCAAATGTATATTTTCCAAGGTTCCTTAGTGGTTCAGCTACTAAATAAAGCACCACTAGATATGCAACGAGAAAACCAATGCTATAAAAGAAACCATCAAAGCCTGTTAAAGCGACTGCACCTGCGATTCCAAGGAAAGAAGCAGCTGACATATAATCCCCGGCAATGGCAAGTCCATTTTGCCAGCCAGTAAGACCTCCGCCAGCCGTGTAAAACTCGCTGGCATTTTTCGTTCGTTTTGAAGCGTAGTATGTAATAACTAACGTTACAAAAACGATACATAAAAACATGGTAAAGGCTGCAGTATTCATTGGTTCATTCCTCCTTCTTGGATGACTTTCGTAGCTAATTCATCAAATTTTTCTGCTTTTTTTGAATAAATCATACATAAAACCCAGGTCATGATGAATTGTAAGAAGGCAAATACCCATGCCCACGTAATGCTGCCGATAAACTTGTGATTTAACACTGTGGAATAGGAGGTTAGTACGGGTAAAGCAAAGTAAAAACAAAAGAAGAAAATAGTGACTGGGATGATAAATCTTTTCTTTACGGAGAGTAATGTTTGAAAAGATGCTGACTGAGCGATCGATGTGTAATCGCTTTCAGAATTAACCTTAGTTTCTTTAGCCTCCATGGAAGCTCCCCCTCTCATATAAAACACTTTGTTTAAATAAGGGTAAAACAAAAGTCTATGCTGATTGGTCATTGGTTGAGGAAAATAAATTGGAATGTTTTTGATTGATATTGTCTAGAGAAACCCCTCCTATTTAACAGATTTTTCAAAATTTTA
>NZ_JBALOS010000034.1:7965-27140 GCF_036962765.1 Neobacillus drentensis | reverse complement strand
GTATTGATTATTTTGAATAGGGATAAGTTGTCCTTCTACTTGTAATGTTTCAATGGCACGATAAAACAACGAATAACCGTCCATTTCAAAATAATCATCCAAACGCTTGCGCAACTGAATTTCTAAATCATTAATATTAATTTTCTTTTTTTGTTTAGGGTGTTGTATATCTTCAATAAAACTTCTCACCCTTGTTTCAATGACATCGATTTTCATTCACCTACTTAAATCTTTTTAGTTTCATAGGAATAGACTCTACTATCCAATTTGGACATCCTTTTATTATAAACTAGTTGTGTGATTGTGGGTAAATGGTTTTTTAATCAGCCCCCATAGCCTTGCATCTTTCTGATTTGTGAAATGAACCTCTTCGATATTACTTACACTCTCAAATATAACTTTTTGGATTGGAGATTCCATATCTTTATCCAAATTTAAGGTAGTGCAGCATAAGTTTTTGAAAAATATCAAAAAACCACACGAGTGAAATAATCACCGTGCGGTTAAAGAGTAGAAATAGCAACTTTTTATGTTGAGCGGAACTAGGCTAAAAACAAAAATAAAAAATAGATATATATAGGAAAAAGCCTCATGGGTGAAATAAAGCCTAATAGTGATTTAATTTAACCTCTTTTTCATAATTATTTTTATATTTATTTTAACAAATAGCTTTGAATGTAAATAATAGTTAATAGTTAGTCAGATTCTTTTCCCTAAATATATATTAAGCCATAATTAATTTACTACTTTTCGTATTTCCGTCTCAAATAGGCAATGCTTTCACCAATAAACGGTTCCTTTGTTCCTTCTATCAAAATATTGATAAATGGTTTTTTGTGCTTAATTAAGGCAAATAACTTATCGTAATTTAACAAACCTTGCCCTACTGGAACTTGTATTAATGAGCTGCCCTCAACAATAAAGTCTTTGGCATGGAAAATAACCATTCTGTCTCCCAATAATTCAAATGCCTCTTCAAAAATTTCTTCTTGATTAATATAGTTATCAATGCTTAACAGATTAACCGGATCAAAAATAACTTGGAGATTATGAGAGTCAATTATATCTAAAAGACATTTCATTGTTTGGACAGAATAAATAGGATGATTAACTCCCGCTTCTACTCCTACAATGACACCAAATTTTTCTGCCTCTTTTACTAGTTCTGAAACACTTTCAACTACCTCCATAAAAGGCTTTTCTCTAAAGTTTTCTTCTGTGTAAACAATCTCCGCATTGACGTTTCCTGTTTCTGTCCCAACAATGCTACAGCCAAAATCTCTTGCAAATCTTAGATGCTCTTTGAAACGATCAATCCCTTTTCTTCTCTCTACTTGGTCTGGATGAATCATATTAAAATAACAGCCCAAAACGGCAATCTGAAGCCCTGTGTGAGAAAAGGCGTTTCCAATATGGCGGGCAAGACCCGGAGATAGACTTCCTAATCCTGGATAAAGTGTCGGCAAGGACTTACTTAAAGCAAGTTGAACACTGGTCAATCCTTTATCAGCTATATCATTTACCAACTTTTCTAACAAATTGGTTTCGATATCATGGGCTCTAATCCCTAAATTCATACGAATACACCTCTTTCGTTCTATAAAGAAACCGTACCAAAAAAGTCTGGTACGGCTTTTTGATTTTTTATTTTGCCTCTTGCCGAGTTATCTGGCAAGCCACCCTCCATCAACTGTTAGCACATGTCCGTTCATATAATTAGATGCCTCACTAGCCAGGAACACCACAACACCCATCAAGTCTGCCGGATTAGCCCAGCGTCCAGCCGGGATCCGAGAAAGAATTTCCGCATTGCGTTTTTCGTCCGCACGAATCAGTGCAGTATTATCCGTAGCAATATATCCTGGTGCTATGGCATTGATTTGAATATTATACTCAGCCAATTCATTAGCAAACGCCTTGGTAAGGCCGGCTACAGCATGCTTGCTGGCCGTATAAGGAGGAACAAATTTACCCCCCTGGAATGAAAGCATGGAAGCAATATTGATGATCTTTCCCGATTTTTGTTCGGCCATAACCTTTGCTGCCTCCTGGCTGAGGAGGTACAAAGAATTAAGATTGATTTCCAGGACGTCATCCCAATCTTCCTCTTTGTATTCCAGCAGCGGTGCCCTGCGGATAGTTCCCGCGTTATTCACCAGGATATCAATTCTTCCAAATTCCTTAAGGCATTCTGAAGCTACTTGTTTTACTTTTATCCTGTCACTTAAATCTGCTTGGAAAAATACAGCACGTTGGCCGGTCTCTTCAATCAGTTTCTTTGTTTCCTGCCAGTCCCCGCTCCGTGCAACTACAAAAAGATCTGCCCCTGCCTTGGCCAGTGCAGCGGCGTACGCTTGCCCAAGACCCTTATTGCCCCCAGTCACGATGGCAACTTTTCCTTTAAGGCTGAAGTAATCTAGTGAAAAAGAGTTAAGTTCATTAGACATTATGATAACCTCCGTTCCTTAATTCCTTTAAATTATTATCTCAAATCTTTCATTTTTACAAAATCCATGTCAGTATAAGTGATGTTCTCTCCGCACATTCCCCAAATGAACGTGTAGTTGCTTGTTGCTGTCCCCGTATGAATCGACCAGCTTGGCGAGATGACCGCCTGTTCGTTTTTAAGAATTAAATGCCTTGTTTCGTCCGGTTTGCCCATAAAGTGAAATACACGTGTTTCTGGTTCCATATCGAAGTATAGGTATACTTCCATACGGCGTTCATGTGTATGGCACGGCATAGTATTCCAAACACTGCCTGGGGACAACATCGTCAAACCCATTTGAAGCTGGCAGCTTTCACATACATTTGGATGAACATATTGATAAATTTTCCGCTCGTTCAAAGTACCAGGCTCACCGGTTTCTAGAGGTACAATTTCATTAATATCGATTTTAACTGTAGGATACGAATGATGAGCCGGGGTAGAATTAATATAGAATTTAGCCGGATTGCTGGCATCCTTTGAGAGGAACAGTACTTCTCTGGTTCCCTTTCCAACGTACAATCCATCTCGAGCCTTCATGTCATATTCTTTCCCATCAAGGATGACAAACCCATCCCCTCCGATGTTAATGATTCCTAGTTCACGGCGCTCAAGGAAATACTCAACACCCAATTCTTTATCCAATTTAATAGTCAATTCGCCTTCTGCCGGTGTAACCCCGCCGAAAATCATGCGGTCATTGTGAGTATAGGTTAAGTGAACCTGCCCCGGCTCAAAAAGGGTTTCTACTAAAAATTCTCTTCTTAACTCTTCAGTTGTATATTTTTTCATATCTTCCGGATGAGTCGCGTAACGTGTTTCCATCTTCCATTTCTCCTTTACCATCAATTTATTGGTTATTTGAATGGGGTGCTGATTCGGACTCGATTGGGCTTGGTTTCATCAAAGCTGTCCGAATGAGCCTCTTATTCGGACTCGATTGGGCTTGGTTTCATCAAAGCTGTCCGAATCAGCCTATATGTGGTCACATTGAGTACTAAGAACAACAAAGTTTACGAAAAAAGCCATTTATTAAGAAAAACTACCGAACAATTTTTCCAGGGGCACTGTCAGCAAAGCGAAATACTTCCTCTTTTGTGAATATATTACAGTCACCGTGAATAGTGTGTTTCAGTGCCGAGGCTGCTGTAGCAAAAGAAACGGTCTGCTGCGGACCAAATTCTTCAAGGATTCCTGTTAAAATACCTGCCTCCATAGGAAGTACACTTACTATGACAATTATTTTTTGCAAGAATTCAGTTAGTAGAGATGAACAACACAGATTTATAATGTCACGCCGCTTTTAAAAATAGAGATTTCACGAAAGTCATTCTTTTCGTTATTCGCCATTTCACCACTTGCCACATGGACGATATAATCAACAAAATTATTCAGAACTTGGTCTGCCGAGATATGGTCTTCCAATAAAGTGCCGGCATTAAAATCGATCCAATGAGGTTTTGTTTCATAAATCTGGGTGTTTGTAGAAATCTTAACGGTCGGAACAAAGGTTCCGAACGGTGTTCCCCTTCCTGTAGTGAACAGAACCATTTGACATCCTGCGGCAGCAAGCGCTGTCGAAGCAATTAAATCATTTCCAGGTGCACTAAGAAGGTTTAGTCCTTTTGTTTTCAGAACCTCCCCGTACTTCAGGACATCCACAACTGTTGACGTGCCAGCCTTCTGTGTGCAGCCAAGTGATTTATCCTCAAGGGTTGTGATCCCGCCAGCCTTATTTCCGGGAGATGGGTTCTCATAAACTGGCTGATTATGTTGAAGGAAATATTCTTTAAAATCATTAATTAAACCGACTACTTTGTGAAATACCTCTTCATTTGCTGCACGTTCCATTAGAATTTTTTCCGCACCAAACATTTCCGGAACTTCGGTAAGAACCGTTGTGCCACCTTGGGCAATGAGGTAATCAGAAAATCTGCCAAGGAGCGGATTCGCCGTTATGCCAGAGAAACCATCAGAACCACCGCATTTTAAACCTATTCTTAATTCTGACAGTGGGATATCCTCCCTTTTATCCTGTTTTGCTTCTTCATAGAGTTCCATTACTAATTTAAAGCCTTCTTCAATTTCATCGGTAACCGCCTGTGAGATTAGAAATTTAACTCTATTTTCATTCACACTACCAAGTGCTTTTTTAAATGCAGGGAGTTCATTGTTTTCACAGCCAAGCCCTAATACAAGGACTCCGCCTGCATTCGGATGGCTGACGGCATTCACCAAAATCTGTTTTGTATTTTCATGGTCATCCCCCAGCTGGGAACATCCATAACTATGCTTTAAAACTAGAACATTATCAAAGGGGCTATTGTGGCCCACATATTTTTCAAATTGTTTAATAATTTTTTCTGCAATTCCATTCACGCAGCCTACTGTCGGAACAATCCAAAGTTCATTTCGAATCCCTACTGACCCATTTTCACGTCGATAGCCCTTAAAGGTCCGCTTTTCTTCTTTAAATGTATTTATGGTTTGAACTGGATGGTATTGGTATTCCTCGGTACCGGATAAATTTGTTTTCGTATTATGGGTATGGACAAGTTCGCCTGGGGCAATCCCTGTCAAGGCGTGGCCAATCGGGTACCCATATTTGATGATATCTTCATTTTTCCGGATTTCTTTGATGGCCACCTTATGTCCCCGGTAGGTCGCTTCTTTTAATTGAATCATTACCCCGTCAACATTCAGCTGTTCATCCTTCTTTAAATCTTTTAAAGCTAGAATGACATTATCGTTATCATGAATTTTAAGGTAATCTCTCATCAATCCCAGCCCTCCTTATTTATTAATCAATGTTTTCGATAATTCTTTTAGTGCACTCCTTACTCCCAGTTGTTCGATATCACTGAGGTGTTTCGTTACCGTGCTTGATAGATTTGAAATCTCATCAAGGTCCATATCCCAGAGATTCTTTTCACTTAGTACACTTTCGACTAGCTCGTTTAACTCAATTTCCTGATTTTCATACATGTTCCAAGTAGATTGAAAGAATTGCAGTGTTTCAGGTCGATCCTGCAAACTGATGCTTTCTTCTCCCCGTTTTCCTCGGTAAAAGAAGATAAGGCAGCTCAAAGCAAAAACCATTCTCATCGGAAGAACGTTAGTCTTCTCGATGTAATCAATAAGCGAAGGCAAATTTCTCGTAATAAACTTAGAAATCGAATTTAAGGATATACTCATTAAATAATGCTTAATATATGGGTTCGCAAACCGGCTTAGGACTTCCTCTGCGTAGAATCCGAGTTCCGCAGCATTCCCTTCCAGGGTAGGTACGATTTCCTCGGTTATCAGTTCTCTGATAAATAATCCTACTTCATTGTCAATTACTGCTTCTTCAACCGTTTCTAATCCAGATAAATAAGCTACAGGTGTCATCGCTGTGTGAGCCCCGTTTAGAATCCTGACTTTACGAGTTCGGAATGGAGTTAAATCCTTTACAACCATCGTATTTAATCCCGTACCTTCTACTGGAAGCACGTGTTTGATAAATTCAGGTCCTTCTATTACCCACAGATGGTACTGTTCACCCACCACCATTAATTCATCCTGATAGCCAAGCTCCGCCGTTTTTTCATGGATGGTGTCTGAAGGAAATCCAGGGACAATTCGATCAACCAGACTCGAGCAAAACGTATTTGCATTCTCGATCCAATTGATAAAGCCGCTGCCAAGATTCCAGTCTTGGGCATATTTTAGAACAATCTCCTTCAGGACCTTCCCGTTATTTTCAATCAGTTCACAGGGAATAATGATACAGCCTCGTTGTTGGTCTCCGGAAAAAGCTTTGAATCGATAATATAGGAAGGCAGTCAATTTTCCGGGAAAACTCTTCTGAGGCTGTTCCTCCAATTTATCCTCAGGGTCATAAGTAATGCCGGCCTCTGTAGTATTGCTTATGATAAAGCGAAGTTCCTCTTTTGCAGCCAGCTCGATATACGCCTGATAATCCGTAAAAAGGTTAATTCCACGGCTGATCGAATCAATTACCATATGTTCGTTAACAGGGCGGCCATCCTTGATACCCTGTAAATAAAGTGTAAACAACCCATCTTGACGGTTAAGCCTCTCGATCTTCTCAGATCCTCTTGGCTGAACTACAACAACACTGCCATTAAAATCGGTTTTCTGGTTAAGGACCTGAACTTGCCAGTCAACAAACCCTCTTAGAAAGTTCCCCTCACCAAATTGAAGGATTTTTTCCGGATAAATTTCGTATTCCTTATAATTCCTTCGATTTAATCTTTGCATAGCCCACAACCCCTTATTGACAAAAATATAAAATGCACACGTGAACATTTTTAGACACACCGCTACGGATAAACCCATAGCAATAAGTTAATTCATTTTCTTAACCGAATCCCTAATAATCAGTTCTGTTTTTAAGAAAATCTTTTCGTAACCCTTCTCACTACCGAGCATAATCGATAGCATTTTCTTGGCACCAAGGATGCTAATTGGTTCCAAAGGGCGTTTCACTGTAGTTAATCTTGGTGTTGTATATTGGGAAAAACCGATATCATCAAAGCCAAAGATAGAAATGTCATCGGGTACCTTTAATCCTTTGGCAAATACCGAATGAATGGCCCCAATGGCCATATCATCGTTTGAGCAGAATACAGCGGTTGGAGGTTCCTTCAGGGACAACAGCCTTTCCATTGCTTGGTATCCGCTTTCCATATCATAATTTCCCTGTACGGAGTATTCTTTTTTAATAGGGATTCCATAATCAATTAATGCTTTCAAGTAGCCCTCTTTGCGCATTTGTGATGATTTAAAGCTTGGAGTTCCTTCGATAATAGCGATATCCCGATGGCCATTCTCTAACAGGTACTCCACTGCCTGGCGAGATCCCTCAGTATCATTGCTTAAAATATTAATAAGATCATCCTCTTCTATCTCCCTATTAAGTACAACCAGCGGAATGCCTTTTTGACGAACATGATAGATAAACGAGTTGTCGCGGACGCTTTGGCTCATTAGGATAATTCCATCAAACCTTTGCCGATTAATACTGGAATAGTCTTGATAGTCATCAATCCCCCGAATGAACAGGTTATAATNNATCTTGTGTTATGATGCTATTGACACCCTTTATGGTATCAGCAAGAAAACTTGCTGATGTCCCATTGCTAATGCTGGTTAAAAATAATCCAATTGTATAGGATTTCTGCATCACTAGGCTTTTCGCATTAAAATTTGGTGTGTAGTTCAGCTGAGAGGCAATCTCAAGGATTTTTCTTTTTGTCGGCTCTTTGATTAATGGGCTGTTGTTAAGTGCCCTTGAAACCGTTGTATGTGATACGTTGGCTAATTTAGCAATATCCTTTATGGTAACCATCTTTGTAAGCTCCTTTTTCTGCCTCTAAAGCATGAAATCATCTTAATCATTTAGTTTAGGGTGCCAGCTGGCTCTGCGATTTTAAAATTAAAGTAGTCTTTGGCATTGTTGTAACAGATGCCTTGGACGATTCTGCCCAGCAGCTCCATATCATTTGGGACTTCGCCGTACTCGACCCATTCTCCGATTAAGTTGCATATCAGCCTGCGGAAATATTCATGTCTAGTATAAGATAAAAAGCTTCTCGAGTCTGTAAGCATACCAATGAACCTGCTGAAGAGACCTACATTAGACAATGCCTTCATCTGATCCAGCATTCCATCTTTCGTATCATTGAACCACCATGCCGTGCCAAATTGTATTTTTCCAGGCGTGGTTCCGTCTTGAAAACTATTGATAATGCTCGCAATCACAAAGTTATCGGTTGGATTCAACGAATAAAGGATGGTTTTTGGAAGCTTGTTTTCTTGTTCTAAGGAATCAAGAATCCTTACCAATGGTTTGGCAATTTGATCATCATTAATAGAATCGTAACCGGTATCAGGACCAAGTTTGTGAAACATTCTCGAATTGTTATTCCGATGAGCATTAATATGGAATTGCATCGCCCAGCCCAGTTCTGCATACAGCTTGCCAAGGAAGATAAGTGTGTAAGTCTTGAATTTCCTTTCTGCTTCAAGAGGAATCACGCTGCCTGATAACCTTTGTTCAAAAATTTGAGCAACCTCTTCAAAGGCAGCTTCTTCACAAACCATGGAATCTAATGCATGATCGGAAACAGTGCCTCCGGCTTCATGAAAGAACTGAACTCGTGCTTCTAATGCTGCAAGATAGTCTTCAAACGTGTTAATTTCAATGTTAGAGGCTACCTTTAGTTTTTCCACCCAATCAAGAAAACCTTCACGGTTTATTTCAAGTCCCTTATCAGGTCTGAATCCCGGTACAACACTAACTGGGAAATCCTTTTCATCCTTTAACAGCGTATGATATTCCAAACTGTCAACCGGGTCATCTGTTGTACAGATTACTCGCACATTAGACTTCACGATTAGTTCACGGACAGAAAAGCCTTCTCCATTTAGTAAAGCATTTCCTTTTCCCCAAATTTCAGGTGCACTCTGTTCGTTCAGGATATCATAGATACCAAAAAATCGTTGTAACTCTAAATGTGTCCAGTTATATAATGGGTTGCCAATTGTCATCGGAACAGTTCTTGCCCAGGCTAAAAATTTCTCATAGTCGCTGGCGTTGCCGGTTATATATTCCTCGGGTATCCCATTAGCTCTCATTGCTCGCCATTTATAGTGATCACCATAAAGCCATGCTTCTGTAATATTTTTAAATTTCTTATTTTCATAGATTTCTTTTGGGCTTAAGTGGCAATGATAATCAATAATTGGCATTTCCTTCGCAACATCATGATATAAAGAGACAGCGGTTTCATTTTTCAATAAAAAATTTGGACCCATGAATTTTTCCACTTCGAGCACCTTCCTATGTACATTTTGTTATCGTTAACAATTTTCTATAAATTCAGTCTAACAAATGATAGAAAATATGTAAACTAAAAATGTTAACGTTAACAATTTTCTCAAAAAAACTAAACCGTTTTCTGTTCTGCCACCTTAGTGATTTTTTGCCTTCGGGTTACAACGAAGTAAACAGCCAGCAGGCCGATTAATTCACCTGTTGAAGCGGCAATAGCACCTGCCTTACCATTTAGCGCCGGATTCCAATACACTAATGGAATAATGACCAGGACCACAGCAATCATATTAAAAATTTGCGGTTTTAACAGAGATTTTGTACTTTTTTGAAGCATGAGTATGCCGCCAAAGTAATCCACCCAAGGGAAGACCATGGTTTTAAGAATAAAAAATTTTAATACATGCAGACTTTCTGCTGCCAATGCCATGTCAGCACTTAACACTGTTCTCATAAACCAAGGGCCGAGAGCTGTAAAGCTAAGAATTGCCAGAAAGATAGATGGAACAATACTGAAAACCATCACGCACTTCAAAACCGTTTGTTTGTTTTTTTCATAGAATTGCAGGACAATCTGATGAGTGTACATAAAAAAGCTGAGTATCAGATTCGTAATGCTAAAAGCCAATGCGAATGAAGCAATCCCTAAATGAACATCTTGAATTTTGCCAAGAAACGCGTAAATCACGGGGATTATGATGGTCTGAAACGACAAATAAAAAACTAACGGAAAATAAAAAGTAGAAATTTCTTTTTGTCGCAAAGGTGTTTCCGTTTCCGAATCGTTTTCTCTAACAATCGAATTCCCGCGCCAGACACTAATGATGCATTCGATTCCCATTCCAGTTAAAAAGATCATCGCGCCTGCAGCACTACTATTTGCATGATGAGACAAGTTCAAATAAGCAGCGACAGCAAACATGCCTGCTAACCGTATAACGACGCCAATTGTTAACCATTTTGTTTCCAATTTATTAATAATCATTCCCTGATATAAACAGCGGAGACCGGAAAATAAAATGACGCCTGAAAGAACAAGAAAGGTTAACTTCAAGGAAGCCATAGAATCCGCCTCCGCATTAAAACCATACTTAAACACCAGGTCCCCGAGCCGAGTAGAGTAAGACCAATTAATACACAAAGGGCTGTTATGACAAGCGAAACCTTGATAAAAAAAGCGGCAATTTTGTTGAAGGAAGCTTTCCCTTTTGCTAAGGCTGAGCTCGTTTGCCTAAAAACCAAGACCGGCCGTTCAAGGATTCCAATAAAGAGAAGGCAATCGCGTAATTGGCAATAATGACTTCAGCATGGTCGGCCCGGCTCAATGTTCCATTAATAATAACATGAGAAATGGATGTTAGACTTGCAGATACAGCCAATGGAATAAAAAAGATCAGTATCCTTATAAAACTGGAATCCTTAATAATCTTTGGCAATTTAATTTATCCACCCCTTTTCCATTACACTCCGTTTTTTTAAAGGGTCATTTATTTTTATCCCGAGTGCCGAAATAATATGCCTATTTCAGCTTTTTAAATTCGATTGGAGAATAACCCGTAAATTTTTTAAAACAGCTGCTGAAATATTGGGGGTTCGAGTACCCAATCTTTTCAGCGACCTCGTAAGTTTTCATATCCGTTGTTTGAAAAAGCTCCATAGCCTTCTTCATCCTCGTTTCAATGAGAAAATCACCAAAGTTAAATCCCTTCTCTACTTTAAAGAGATTACTAAGATAGGCTGAGCTCACATGAACCTCTTCTGCCACTGTTTGGAGGCTTACATTGGCGACGTGGTAATTTTCACGAATGAAGTTAATCGCCTTATCAACAAGTGTGTGCTTTTGATTCCCATTTAATTTTTTTATAAACTCAGCCAAATCGACAGCCATTATTTTTATTTCTGAAAAGATCTCATCCATGGTCTGCAATTTTACTACCCTGCTCTCGACATTTTCAAACTTGGTATAGTCCCAGTTTTTTGCCATTTTAGATGATTCATAAAATAGTAAACTAATGACTCTAACAGCAAACAAAACCATTTCCTGCAAGGATACTCTTTTATTTGTCAGAAGTTCTATTTTTGCATTCTCTAGCAGCTCCGTTACTTTTTCCGGAAGTCCCAGTGTAATATATCGGAATAAATCTTCTTCAATTTTTAGTTGTTCAGCCACTTCCTCACACTCGGAAGCTTCAATTTCTTCAATAGAATAAGCTTGATTGATTCCTACCAGATGACGGAAGTTCATAGCTTTTACAGATTCTCGATAGGAGCAGCTAACGTCTGCAAGTTCATGATAGATTCTCCCACTTGTAATCGTAATCGTGGTATGAAGATTTTCTTGTATCGTTGAAAGGAATTCACGTGTAACATTCGTAATAGCACCAGTAAAATCATCTGCCAGTAAATCGGAACCAAATAGAAAGACGGCAAATTGCTCCGTTTCAGCGTTCACAACGCAGCCTTCCATCTTAAAAACGTCAAGGATGTTTCGGCAATACTCCATGATACGGTCTTTTACAGTTTGCATGTCTGTCTGGGGGCCAAAATCTGTTTGGTCCATTTTGACATACAGTGCCGCTGAATGTGCCCCTTTTGGTTCCACACCTAGTTTACATAACTCTATAACTATTTCTTCATTCGTCAAGTCGTTAAGGCTTAAACTTTTAAGAAACTGCTGCTGGAGATAGGGTTGACTCTCGTTGATATGATTTTCCTTCTGCAGCTCAAGGTCTAATTCTAATGACGCTTGTTTCAGTTTTTCAATCAAATCACTAGTTTCTACTGGTTTAAGCAGATAATCATAAGCCTTTAATTTAATTGCCTCGTGAGCATATTTAAAATCCTCATAGCCTGTTAACAGAATTACTTTTGTTTTAGGGTTATATTCTTTGATCGCCTTAGTCATTTCCAGCCCATCCATAAAGGGCATTTGAATATCGGAGATGACAATATGAGGATCATGTTCTTTAATAATTTCCAGACCTTGCTCACCATCAGCACCTACACCAACCAACTCAAATCCATGTTCCGTCCAAGGTATAACGCTAGATAAACCTTTACGGATAATACGGTCGTCATCCACTATTGCTACCTTATACATTTGTTAAGTCCCCCCGTGTTTTTGGGATCCTTACCAGGGTCTTTGTGCCAGCTCCTGCATCACTTTCAATTGATAACCCATAGGCTTCCCCAAAATGCAGCTTGATTCTTTCATGAACACTTCTTAGACCAATTCCAATGGTCGGGGAATTGCCCCTTTTGCTCTGAAGCTCTTCCTTTATGACACTTAGTTTTTCGCTATCGATTCCAGAGCCATTGTCGATTACTTCGAGGCATACCATATCGCTGATTTCATATCCCTTTATAATGATCTTCCCCTTGCCCCTTTTTTGCTTAACTCCGTGATAGATGGCATTTTCTATCAGAGGCTGCAGTGTCAGTTTTACAATTCTGCAGGGTAACAGATTGGGATCGATATTAATTTCATAGGAAAAATCATCTCCATATCTCATTTCCTGGATGATAAGATAATTTTGGATATGAGCAATTTCTTCCTCTAAAGTGATAATTTCTTTCCCTCTGCTGATACTAATACGAAAAAAATTGGACAGTGCTGTAATCATACTGCTGGCTTCTTTATTCATTCCCATATCGGATAAGCCCTTTATGGAATAAAGGGTATTATATAGAAAATGAGGATTAATTTGTGCATGCATAATCGAGAACTCGAGCTGCCGCTTTTCATCCTGTTCTAGTCTAATTTGTTCCAGGAGCGTATTAATTTTAACCAATAAATCGTCCAATGCTGTTTTCAAAATTCCAATTTCTCTAGGACCTTTATGAGAGAAGGTAATATTTAAATTATTTTCATTGATTTGTTTCGTTTGCGAAACTAGGACAGAGACTGGATTGGTAATGTATTTAGCCAAAAAGTTAGCAATTAAAATAGCTATTGCTGTTAACATTAAAATAACAATTACTGTTACAATTTTTATATAATTGACTTTCTTTAATATCTCGTCCGTCGGGAATATAGCAGCCACTTTCCACTTATTCACACCGATTGTATCGTAGATAATCGTCATGTTCTTTCCAACTGCATTTTGAAACTCATATCGCCCTTTTTCATCCTGCAATGACTGCAGATAGCTTAATTCCTTTGAATTCAAACGGTATTTGTCTGCGACTGTTTTCGAATTAAAGGTTCCGTCCCGGCTGACAAGGGTAAGATAGCCATGTTCCCCAATTAATGATTTATTTAGAACGTTTTCAAAAAAACTCTTCCGTAAATTAAAGAGCAAGATACCATTTGCTTTGGATTTATCGTTGCCTATCAACTTAAAAACACTTACCACTTCTGATTTACTGGCAAAAATATCATCGAGATGCTCATTATGCCAGTAAAACCCTTGCTTGCTGCCACGATATTGTTCTGCATATTTCTTGTAAGGAAATTGATTGAAATTCTTCCGGAAATCACTGCGATATAAAGTAAATTTTCCATTATGCATATCAACAAGAATAGATTCGATAATCGTGTTGTAGTTTAGATGAATCACTTTCAATGAATTGTTCAAATAAATGTAATCGTTTGGATCCACCTCAGAAAATTCAGAATCTATCAGGTCTAATGTCTTCGGGTCGTTTGAGAAAGCAACCAGCCGTTCGAATACATCATAGAGTCTGTTTTCTAAATAGGACTTAGTCTGGAATACCGTATTATCTACACTTTTATAAGCATTTTCCTCAAGCTGGGTCACAGCCAGCTGATAGGAAATCCAGCCGGTAAATGCAATAAAAAATATCATAACCGGCAGAAATAACGAAATGATCGTGGATCGTAAGGAAAATAAAAAATATTTTTTAATAAATACGACGAATTTATTTCTCATAGGCAATATAGGAAGCGTTTCCAAATCAACAACTTCCTCTCCATTCCTTTTTCTACTATAATCTTAATATTAAAAATACATTATTTTTCTAGACTGGTAAATGGGTTTTCTCTCGCATCCTAAAACTTCCATCACAAAACGGCTGAAACCCATAAAAAATTTATGGGTTTCTTTACAGCCTATTCTAGTTTACCTGTACCCGCCTTAGCTTTTACAAGCGCAGGGACTGCCTGTGTCGGATGGATTTTCGTAAACAAGGCTGGTTCCCAGCCAACATTTTCATCTAGCTGGACTGAATGTGATTGATTAAAAGCATCGACTAAATCGACCTCGTTCGCGGAGCTTTTTCCATTTACAAACGATCCACTTTCATAAATCGAAGTGCCCTTCCAATCCTTGATAATTTCTCCAGGATCAATATCATAATCAAAATCAAAATAATTGTTCTCTGCATAAATTTTTGAGTTTACGCCAACGCCTAGAGCATAATCAAACTGATAATCTGAGTCTTTATTAAACTCATAGTAATTGTTGTAAACATGTACTTGGCCATAACGGACCCTTGGCAGCCTCTGTGTCAGGTTTTTGTAATAGTTATGGTGAATCGTGACCTTTAAGTGTCCCTCGTCGCTCTTTTTACTATCACTGGAGCCGATAAGCGAGGTCTTGTCATGGTCCTCTAACACATTGTAAGAAATGGTTACATAATCAGCGCCATTCGTCACATCAAGCAAGCCGTCATGTTGCTGGTAGGTTCTTCCAAAAATTTCCCCAAAGTCCTCATCATGATGTTCTCCATCAGTAAACTTGTTATGGTCAATCCAGACATGATGAGTGCCATTTGTTATCGTTACATTATCATATTCGGAGTTCCATTCACCAAAATCGCCGTCTGTCGGATCCCATTGAGGGAAGAAATCAACAGGTGCTTGAAATTCGATATTGCGGATAATGATATTTTCCACTCCGCTCATAATAAAGCTGCCACCGATTATTTTGGCATCATCGCCCAGTCCAATAATCGATGTGTTTGAGCCAATATTAACCACTATCTGCTGTTTTTGGTTCTGAGCGGAGCGTGCACGTGCATCCTCGAGCGGACCAAACACTTCCTTGTCGTGTCCCCACACATCAGGCTTATAGGCTTCAAGGTAGGCATTATAATCATACGCTGGATCTGCATAATACTCAGGTTCGATTGGATTGTTATTTGAATCTACATTAAAGTCAATTGTACCTTTAACATAAATAATTTTAGGGGTGTTATCGATGCCGCCGCCAAGAGCCTTAAGAAGCTCGGCTTTATTTGTTACGGTAAAAACATGGCTGGCAACCGCGTTTGCCCCGCCAGTGGTTACCTGGTCATATGCGGCCCAGCCATCCTTCGGCGCAAGAACTTCCCTTCCCAAATCAGACGAAGATGCTGAAACCGAAGAAATACCCATTGCCAACAAAGATACCGCTAAAAGACTGCTAAATGTTTTTTTCATCCAGAACACTCCTTTAATTTATTATTTAATGATATTTACTAGTGCCATGCTGGCTAAAATAAAGGCACCAACACCATGAAGGTCATTTTCGGACACTGGACGAGAAACGTAGTAGTCATACACATCTGCGGAAGTTCCGATACAGATTCCTTTCATCGTCAATGAGTCACCATCGACTTCAATCATCTCATTTAATAACCCCTGGTATCCCTTGATTGCAGCTTCAAGGTATTCTTTACCCACGTACCCCTGCTCAACTGCCCTGGCAATGGTATAAATGAATAAGCTGGAGCAGGATGATTCCAGCCAGTTATCCTCAAAGTTTCCTTTGTCCACAATTTGATACCATATCCCGGTTTTTTCGTCCTGATAGTTTACAAGGCTTTTAATAAGACTTTGTAAGGACGAAATTAATTCTCCTCTTCCACTATGATCCTTTGAAAGAAGATCGAGGATATCAATCAGCGCTGTGCCATACCAGCCAACCGAACGTCCCCAGAATTCCGGTGAGCACCCTGTCACAGGATTTGCCCAAGGCATCTTTCTGCTTTCATCGTAGGCATGGTAAAGAAGTCCAGAATTTTCATCCTTCATATTTTTCCGCATGAGCTTTTCCTGATATAAAACCATGTCGTCTAACCCTTGTTCATTAAAGGCATTCTGGTACATCAAAGCAAAAGGACCCGCCATAAACAAACCATCCAGCCACATTTGATATGGATATTTGTCTTTATGCCAGAAACCGCCTTCTTTTGTTTTGTTCAAGGTATGGAATAACTGTCTAAGTTTATCTGCTGCTTTCTTATAACGTTGGTCCTTCGTCTCCTTCAACAAAAGATATAATAAAATCCCTACTTGTATAGAGTCCAGCTGGTCCCGCTCAAACAGGAAATTGCCCTCTTCATCTAGGAGATTATCAATATAGCTTTTAAGATAATCAAAATACTCTTGATTTTGAGTTTTCTCCCAAACACGCTGCATCCCGTAAAGGTAAACCCCCTGATGATAGTGCCACACATTTGCCGGCGGCAGTTCTTCCGGTGTAAACGTTCTCATCAATGTTCTAGATGCTTTTTCAGCCATCTCTAAAGCCATCTCTGCCGTTACATTTGTTGTTTTGGTTTCTGAATAACTCATGATTGTGCCTCCTGTTATTTCCGAATTATTTAATAAAATCTTCTCGCTGTTGTGTAAAGATATCTAGAATAATAGATTCGTCCTCAAGGGTCTTCACACCATGTAATTTGTTGGAAGGCATATAGATACTAACCCCTTTTTCAACTGGAAGAGATAAAGCCGTCTCGAAAGTAGTTTCTAGACGGCTTTATTTTTATTGTTTATTTCTTGAAATGCTCATCGTATTTCTTTTGAGCGTCTTCAATTGCTTTTGCCCACTGATCAAGGAACTCTTCTACCGTCATTTTTCCGCTCATTACAGCCTGTGTTCCAGGATCAACTATTGTATCAAGAATGGAACGATATTCAGGCAGATAGAATGGCGGCTTGTAAAGAATGGTATTTGGATCATCATAAACTTTGAATGCTGTTTGAATATGTGGAGAATCCTTTACCCATTGTTCACTTAATACATCAGAGTTCGTCGGAATCTGCCCAACCTGCTGGTTCCAGTAAGATTGGCTGTCCTTTGAATTCATGAATGCTGCCAATTTCCATGCTGCTTCTGGGTGTTTCGTTGTTTTGAATACACTGATCCCAATGGTGTTTCCGCCTTCTGCTACATATTTGCCATCAGCCGATTTTGGAAGTGGAATGGCTTGGAACTGATCTGGCTTTAATGCCTCCTTATGTTCGCCGAAAGAGCCAATGTTATGCTGAACCATCGCAACTGCACCTGTATCGAATCCAGCAATCATTTCTTTGTAACCGTTTGTAATATCACTTTGCGGAGTATATTTTTTATATAAGTCAAAATACTTCTTCAGAAACTCAACATTCTTTTTGCTGTTGATTGTACTTTTGCCATTTTTAATGTAGTCCTCTTCACCCGAGTAGGCATACATCAAACGCTGTAGTTGGAACGATCCGCCAGCACCACCGCGGATGGTATAACCATAGCGGTTGTTAGCTTTGTCTGATTGCTGTTCAACGGCAGTGAAGAACTCATCCCATGTCTCAGGAACTTTTGTCCTTTTTTCCTTGAACCAGTCAGGACGGACCCAAAGGATATCAAGATTTTGTGTATATGGAATGCCGTATAACTTGTGGTCAACAACGATTTCCTTGTTGAAGTCGATTGCGCCTTTATTAATTTTGTCTTTATCTTCCCATTTTTTGTAATAGGAATCTAATGGCAGCAATGCCTCTCTTAATGCAAATTCTGGAAGCCAGCTCGTCTGCACACTGCCCACGTCAGGGGTATCCTCTGCAGCGATGGATGCATCGTACTTCGCTTTTGCCGAGTCTTTCGGCAGCCCGACATATTCAACGTCAATGTTAGGATTTTTCTCTTCAAATCGTTTGATTAATTCTTCCCAGATTGGTGTACGCTGAGGCCCAGCATTTTCATCCCAAAACGTTAACGTAATTTTTTCATTTGGATCTGTTTTCTTTTCCTTTGTGGTTGCTTCTTTACTGCTGCCGGAATCGGAACTGCAGCCTGCAAGCAGTAATGAAGCAGCCATTGAAGTAGCGGCAACTGTTTTCCAAAACTTATTGTACACAAAAATCCCCCTCAATGATTTGTTATATATGTTTTGTTATAAAAACCAGCATTATTAAACCCTGCATTACCCTTTGACAGCTCCACCCATACCATTAACCAAATGCTTTTGCGCATAGGCAAACATAAGGACTGTTGGAATTAAAGCGATTACACTACCGGCCGCCAAAGCACCATAGTTGATATTAAATTCACCCATCATATAGCTGAGGCCGACTGGAAGTGTAAACTTGCCCTGCTGGTTTGTCAGCATCAAGGCAATCAGGAATTCATTCCAAGTGTAAATGAAGGTGAATACACTCGTTGCTACGATTCCTGGAACCAGGAGCGGGAAGATAACATAGCGGATTGCCTGCAGCTTATTGCAGCCATCCACCATCGCTGCTTCTTCAAGTTCTCGAGGAACGTTTGAGATGAAACCATTCATTAGTACTGTCGTAAACGGGATCTCAACAGCCGCATAAGTAATAATTAATGAAAGCGGGTTACTGATCAACCCCATATGCTTAAAGATAATAAATAAAGGAATAATCAACATGGACCTTGGAATAAACTGTGTGCATAAAAGCATTAGAAGGAATGCACGCTTCCCCTTAAACTTGTATCTGCTTAAGGCATAACCTGATAGTGTTGATAGTATTAATACTATAAATACCGTACATACACCAACTATCAAACTATTTTTAAAGTAGGTTGAAAACCCTACATTTGTCCATGCTGTAACGAAGTTATCGATTGTCGGCGATGCTGGTATGTATCCAAGCGGCCGCTTGACGATATCTCCTTC